>CAZXZI010000059.1:0-17451 GCA_964645165.1 uncultured Ectothiorhodospiraceae bacterium | reverse complement strand
CGTCTGGTCGATGAGACGGGGGCTTCGAGCCAGGGCGAAGGTGGGGCCGGCCTGCACATCGCTATTGTCGGCACCGGTTCCGGCGCTTTTGCCGCGGCGATTAGAGCTGTGGAAGAGGGCGCGCGTGTCACCATTATTGAGGGCGGTGAGGTGATCGGCGGCACCTGCGTGAATATCGGTTGCGTGCCGTCGAAGATATTGATTCGCGGTGCGCACATCGCCCACTTGCAAGGTCATCACGTGGTCGAAGGTGTGGCACTTAATACACCGGTGATTGATCGCAAGGCCATGGTGACTCAACAACAAGACTGGGTGGAAAAACTGCGTTACGCAAAATACGAAAGTATTTTAGAGAGTAATCCCGGCATTACATTATTACGCGGCATGGCTCGCTTTCAAGATTCCTCAACGTTAACCGTGACACAGGCGGATGGTATCGAAACTACGTTACAGCCCGATCGTATTTTACTGGCTGTCGGCGCAAGTGCCTCGATTCCAAAAACAGCGGGACTGATCGACACGCCTTTTTGGACATCGACAGAGGCGCTGGTTGCAGAAGAAGTGCCCAAACATTTAATCGTGCTGGGTGGTTCGGTAGTGGCGCTGGAACTGGCGCAGGCGTTTCGCCATTTGGGTGCTGAAGTGACAGTGATTGCGCGCAGCTCATTATTATCCAAAGAAGACCCGGAAATTGGCGAAGGGTTGAAGCAGGCCTTTGAGGGAGAAGGTATTCGTGTCTTGACTGACACTCAGGCAGACAGCGTGATGTTCCTGTTGGGAGAATTTAAAGTAGATACCAACCAGGGGCTCATCACGAGTGATCAATTGCTCGTTGCCACCGGCCGTCAAGCGAATACCGAAGCACTGGAGTTGAATAAGGCTGGTGTGGAAACTAATTCACGCGGTAGCATCATCATCGACGATCACATGCGCAGCAACGTGGAAAACATTTATGCTGCCGGTGATTGCACCAACCAGCCGCAGTTTGTTTATGTCGCGGCAGCAGCAGGCACGCGTGCAGCACGCAACATGACCGGCGATGACGTTGCGATTGATTTATCGGTATTGCCTGCCGTGGTGTTTACCAACCCGCAAGTCGGTAGTGTTGGCTTGACGGTGCAACAAGCCGAAGCGCAGGGCATGTCTGTCGATAGCCGCACGCTAGATCTGGAAAATGTACCACGTGCTATCGCCAACATGGATACCCGTGGTCTCATTAAACTGGTGGCGGAGAAAGACAGCGGCCGCATTGTAGGTTGTCAGGTATTGGCCGCAGAAGGTGGCGAAATTATTCAAACCGCTGCGCTGGCGATTCGCAACCGCATGACGATCGATGATTTGGCTGATCAACTGTTTCCTTATCTCACCATGGTGGAAGGATTGAAATTGACCGCACAGACATTTAATAAAGATGTAAAACAACTCTCATGTTGTGCCGGCTAACGATAATGAACAGACGTACTTTTTTTGCAACGGTACTGATGTTCCTGTTGGGCATCAACAATGCCTGGGCTTTAACCCTCACTAAAAAGGCACTGCCCTATGCGGCACCGGATATTTCTTTTAAAAGTAACGGCCAAACACTCAGCCTTAAAAAGTATCAAGGGCAACGAGTGCTATTGTGGATGTTTTCTACCTGGTGCCATACCTGTGTGGCTGGGGTGAAGGCGCTGGAGAAGCAACAGGCTGCCCTGGAGAAAAGTGGATTAAAAATTCTCGCCATACGCAATTACAATAATGGGGGTTATGATGGTCTGGATATGCCGAACTTTATGAAAAAGTTCGGGCCTTATACCCTAACGAGTCACAACTGGGTGTTGGGTGAGTCCAGTCCTGAAATGTACAAACAACTGAACCCCATCAAGTTTCCTGACATCTATTTTCTGATCGACGAACAGGGGCAGATTCAGGTAGTAAACACCGCACCCAACCTCACCATGAACAAGATTGTGAACTTTGCGAGCAGTGCGACCCAATGAAAATGATCGTGGATGCGCTCAAGACGGTATTGGCCTCACGGGGCTATCAGCTGATTACGGTACTCAGCTTTGTTGTTTTTCTTTTGATCTACCTGACCACCTTGCCGGCTTCGTATACCGGCGGCTACAGTAGCTTCGAGGCACTGGAATATCTCAATGCCACGCTGGTGAGTTTTTCCGTGCTCATGGCGGGGCTTGTCACCTTGCTCGTCCCCTTGGTCATCTATCTGATCAAAGAGGGGCAAAAGGCCAGCAAAAGTTCTGCGGCGGGTGGGGTGCTGATCGGCGTCCTCGCGCCCATCTTGTGTTGCTCACCGCTGCTGCCATTGTTGATGGGTTTTATCGCCGCGCTCATTCCGACCATGTTCGGTACCCTGGGCGTACAGGTGCAGGGCTTTATTGCCACCCACCAGATCGAACTGTTTACAGCTGCCTCGTTGCTGTTGTTTGTGGCGCTCTACCAGAATGCAAAAAAGGTGACGCAGGGCGCGTGTTGCAAGGTTTGAAATGAATTCATTCATGAACAGAAAAAACGAAAAACTGAGGAAACAAAGTGAAAGCATTTTTTAAAGAATTTAGTGGCATTCTTGGCGCGGGGGTAGCAGCCGCTTGCTGCCTGGGCATTTCGGTGATCTTAACCGCAGTCGGTGCTGTTGGCCTGGGATTCCTGGTGCAGGATGCCTACCTGTTTCCTATCTTTGTGGGGTTTGTTGGCTTTAGTGTCTGGACTTTGTATCGTTCTGCAAAGTCCCACGCCAATCTCAGCCCTTTCTGGCTGGGTCTCATTTCCGCCCTCATCAGTATTACTGCACTATTTTTATTGGTGACAGGCATCAAGCCCATTCCCTGGTTGCTCTATGCGAGCCTGGCGGGACTCGTCACGGCAAGTATTTGGGATTTTATGATTGGCAGAAAAGCACCGACATGTGCGCCTGCAACGACTGAACCCGTCGACATGAGTAAACGCATCGCCACGGGTGCCGCACTCAGTGCGGGTGCGGCAGTGGCCTTTTATGGAATGTATAAATCCGTTAGTGTGTTGGTTCCCGCTGCGAATGCCGGGGAGATCGCCTGTTACGGCATCAATGACTGCAAGGGCACCACTGATTGCACCACGGCCTTTAATTCCTGTAACAGTCAGAATGAATGCAAGGGCAAAGGCTTTCTTAATGTGCCAGAGAAAGAGTGCGCTCTGAAAGGCGGCGTGCCATTGGAAGGTTCGCCCGCGGATCCGGCCAACGGGTAGCAAGAGGACTGAAATATACCACCGTCTTTCTTACTTCCGTCATTCCGGCCTGCGCCGGAATGACGGATTGATAACAACACGACTGCGTGAAATCGGTAGTCAACAAGCCAACCATCACCTTAACCACAAAAAGGAAGCCAGGATGAAAAAACAAAAAGACACTACGGACAAGATCGATCTTTCCAAACGAAAACTGGGGGCTACCGCACTGGCCGTGACCGCAGCCGGACTGTTCGGCGGCATGGGCAAGTCGGGCCTGACTTTCATTTCAGAGGCCGAAGCCGGTAAGGATAAGTTCGCCTGCTGGGGTATCAACGGCTGTAAAGCCACCACCGATTGCACCACCGCCTTTAATGCCTGCAACGGTAAAAATGAATGCAAAGGCAAGGGCTTCAAATATGTCAGTTCGGCAGATGTCTGCAAAGAGAAGGGCGGTGTGCCATTGAAGGGCTCACCAGCCGACCCTAAAAAGAGCTAATTACAGAATGGCCAGCATAGCGGGCACAGGTTTCGGTCTTGGTTTACGCCCGCCCTTTTACCAGGAAGCCGCGGCAGGTAATGTCGCGGTGGACTGGTTTGAGGTCATCAGTGAAAACTTTATGGTCGACGGTGGCAATCCCTTGCGCATCCTGGATGCGGTGGCGGAACGTTACCCGCTGGCTCTGCACGGAGTCTCAATGAATCTGGGTGGCACCGATCCGCTGGACAAGGATTACCTTCAGCGTTTAAAAACGCTGGTGGAACGGGTCAAGCCGGTACGTGTCTCGGATCATTTGTGCTGGACGCGTCACGGCGGCCATCATTTGCATGATTTGTTGCCTCTGCCTTACACCGATGAAGCCGTCGCGCATGTTGCTGAACGCATCAACATCGTGCAGGACTTTTTACAACGTCGCATTCTTATCGAAAATGTGTCCAGTTATGCCGAGTTCGCCGAAAGCAGTTTTAATGAATCTGCCTTCCTCACCGCTGTGGCGGAAGCCGCGGATTGCCATATCCTGCTGGATGTGAACAATATCGTGGTCAGCGCACACAATCACGGTTTTGATGCCCAACAATATTTGCGCGAGATCCCAGCGACACGGGTGCAACAAATCCACCTGGCCGGTCACACGGTAAATGAACCCCTGCTGATCGACACCCACGATCATCCCATCGCCGATCCGGTTTGGGAATTGTATCGGGTCGCCACTCACCAGTTTGGTGCCATCCCAACCATGATTGAGCGCGATGACAACATCCCGCCATTGGCAGAATTATTGACCGAGCTCGACGAGGCTCGACAAATCAGTCAACGAACCCTGGCCGCATGAAAAAAGCTATTCATCACTTGCAGGGAGAATTTCAAACATTTTTATTTTCCGGTGCCAATGAACCCGAGTTGCTTCCTCTCATTGCCGAACGAAATAACATCCCGGCTCAATTGCGCCTGGATGTGTATCGCAACGCCTATTATATTCGTCTGCAAGAGGCCATCGCCCATGATTTTCCAACCCTGTTGGCCGTAGCAGGGGATGAACACTTTGCTGAACTGACGGCACGTTATATAAAAGCATACCCATCGACGTCACCGAGTCTGCGTGATTTTGGAAAGGCCTTGCCCCGATGGCTGTTAGACGAGGGAGAACCCACATTAGCAGAGGTGGCGGCAGTAGAATGGGCTGTTATCGAGGCCTTTGATGCGGCGAATAGCGATTCGCTTAACGCAGAGCTACTGGCAGAAATTTCGCCCACGGAATGGGTCACGCTACGTTTTGATTTTCATCCCTCGGTTACACTCCTCGAGCTTACCTGCAATGCTCGTGAATGCTGGTCAGCGGTGCGCGATGAAAGTGACGCTAACACAAATACAAAACCAGCGCTTTTTGAAAATATAACAGAACAGCTTGTCATCTGGCGTGCCGCCAAAGGGCCGGCCGTACAGGCCATTGATACAACACTGTGGCATATTTTAGCCCATCTCAAGACCGGCGCGCAATTTGGTGAATGCTGCCTTGAGTTATCGACACTGACGTCCACAGAACAGGCACCGGAGCAAGCAGCGAGGGCGCTAGCCCTGGCCTGTAACGCCGGCTGGATCGTAGCAATCAACAATATCCAAAACTAACTGCCAACAGATACCGTACATGTCATCCACGAAAAAACTGACCATCGGAAAACTTGCTGAACAGGCATCCGTCAGTGTAGAAACCATTCGCTATTACCAAAGAATGCAGCTACTCAACGAGCCCGTAAAGCCTGCCCAAGGTTACCGCGTGTACCCGGAGTCTGATATTGCGCGCCTGCGTTTTATTAAACGCGCCCAGCAATTGGGGTTCACCCTCAAAGAAATCAGAGAGCTCATGACCTTGGGCGATGGTCACTGCCACGAAGTACAGGGGCTGGCAAAAAATAAACTCGTCCTCATCGAAGCGCGTTTGGTCGACTTGGAAAACATGCGTAGCGCGTTAACCGAGTTGGTTGATCGTTGTAAATTAAACCCGGAGAACGCGCATTGCGCAATCATAAATACTTTAGGAAACAGCTAATCTACTTGAGCTATCAGATTAATCCCTACGTGTTTAATTCCCCACAGCTTGCTTCGAATGCCGTCATTCCGGCGAAGGCCGGAATCCAGTTGCTCTCGTGTGCCTCTGGACTCCGGCATCCGCCGGAGTGACGAAAAAATAGTTGGACTGGTTTTTCTTATACCCATCCGCTCGCCTAAAGCACCTACTTTCGCCTAAGAGCGCCTACTTTTGGTGGTGCGACAGGGTAGTTTATTCTGTTTCAGATCGACCAATCTAACAACAGCTCTGAACGCCTCCATGCGCCCCACAGTTAACGCATCAATACACGCTACCTCATCATGAGCAAAATTTCCTCGCCTCACAGCGACAATTGCGAGACCTTTACGTATCGATATTGTGTTATATTTTATGTAACCAATGGTCACGAACAAGTAATGGGAGAGATACCATGCCACTGAAAAATATAGAAAGCTCCAAACTCACACAGGCCTATGACCGAATGATGGGGAGAGTAAAGGAGTCGCTGAAACACACTGGCCCAAAACTTCAGGAGGCCATTGATTCGGCGCGAGAGAAAGCCGTTGAACTAGGGGAGTTGACTGCTGAGGAGGCGCAAGATATTGGGAATTACCTCCGTCGCGATATAACGGACATTGCGAACTACATGTCGAGTGATGAAGCCGAGGATCTCAAAAGCTGGTTTCGTTTTGATGTAAACCTTATCGAAACACAATTGCTTGATCTATTGTTTAGTGTCGCTGATAAAACACGCCTGGATAGGTTAAATTTTGAGGATGAAGTACAAAGAGGCAATGAGTATCACACGGGTGAGATCACCGGACCAGGGACTCTGGTCTGTGATGCCTGCGGTGAAAAAATTCATTTCAACAAAACAGGACATATTCCACCATGTCCCAAGTGCCATGCAACCATCTACTCCCGCCAGTCTCCGGATTAAATAGATACTCGCCACCTACTTGTTGTTATGGATTACCACGAGATATATACATGAACAGCAACAGCAGAGAACAATTGTTCACCGAAGGTTATCAGCGGGCGCTGGCGTTATTGCACGAATGTAGTGATGCCAGCGGTTTTTTGGCTAGCACGACTGATCGTGATAATTATCATCGTATCTGGGCACGAGATGGGGTCATTCTGGGTTTGGCCGCATTGATGGCGGATGACCACGAACTTATCACTACCTTTCATCGAACCTTGTTAACCCTGGCGCAACACCAGGGGCCCCACGGTGAGATTCCCAGCAATGTAGATACCTCAGCAGACCGTGTCAGCTATGGTGGCACCACAGGTCGAGTGGATGCAGACCTGTGGTTTATCATCGGCTGTGCGCAATATTGGCGTGCTATGGGCGATGATGATTTCCTACATGATATATTGCCGGTACTTGAACGCGTGCGTGCATTATTGGGTGCCTGGGAGTTTAATAATCGGGGTCTATTGTACGTGCCACAGGCGGGTGATTGGGCTGATGAATATATCCATAGTGGCTATGTGCTTTATGATCAGTTGCTTTATCTTCAGGCTCAGCAGGAACTGTGCAATATTCATTGCCATGTGCACGGGACGACAGATCATGTTTTGGAAGAAAAGACTGCGCGACTTAAACATATGATCTGCGACAATTACTGGTTCGACGAGCAGAGCGAGGAGGAAGACATCCCAGACGATGTTTACCATGAGGCGCTTTATCTTAAAGGGCGGGCTACAGCCAGGCCGCATTCCTCTCAACGTCACTGGCACTGGATGCCATTCTTCTCTCCACAGGGTTACGGGTATCGATTCGATGCCCTGGCCAATGTGCTGGTCTCCCTGTTGGGTGTGGCCGATGCAAAACGACAGGAGGATGTCGATGCCTATATTCAGGAGGAGGGTATTGTGCCCGATAATATGGCCCTCTTGCCAGCATTTTATCCGGTGATACAACCGCTGGATAGAGACTGGGAAGAGTTACAAATGAATTTTTCTTACACCTTTAAAAATCAGCCTTACGAATATCACAATGCAGGACTATGGCCCATGGTGACGGGTTTTTATGTTGCCGATCTGGCCGCACGAAACAAACTGGAACTAGCGAGACATTTTTTATTAGGAATACATCGTGCCAATGCCTTAACCATGGAAGGAGAAGCTTGGGGCTTCCCGGAATATGTACACGGTCAGAAGTTTACTCCCGGAGGCACTCGGCATCAGGGGTGGAGTGCCGCCGCTGCGATTATCGGTCACCATGCCATACAAGGTAAACCGCTATTAGCTCATGACACCAAGCTTCATAATACATCTGTGGATAATTCAACTATAAATACTACGAATGTGAATAGCGGCAATGTCTGAAGGACTGCATATTTTATTGTGCTGTGATCTTGATAGGACGCTGTTACCTAATGGAGCACAACCTGAATCACCATTAGCGCGTCCGTTGTTGCGAAGGCTGGCGCAATGTTCCAACGTGACACTGGCTTATGTCAGTGGACGGCACAAGGCATTGCAGCAGGAGGCGATTCAGGAGTACCAAATTCCTGTGCCTGATTATGTAATCGGTGATGTTGGCACAAGCCTCTATTCTATTTCCAATAACCAATGGCAGCTCTCCGAAGCCTGGCAACAGGAGATTGCCCCAGATTGGCATGGTAAGACACAAACCGAACTTGCTACATTGTTTGAAGATCTGCCGGAACTGACTTTACAGGAACCCGAAAAACAGAATCTTTTTAAACTCAGTTACTACACACCGATGGATATTGATCAACAACCATTATTAGAAGCCATGCAAACCCGACTGCGTACACAAAATGTGAATGCCAGTTTGATTTGGAGCATTGACGAAGCCAAGCACTGCGGTCTGCTCGATGTTCTTCCCAAAGATGCCACTAAATCGCACGCCATCTATTTTTTGATGAAGCAACTGGGGATGACAGAAACAAATACCATTTTTGCCGGTGATAGCGGAAATGACCTGACTGCGCTCACGTCGGGACTGAAAGCAATATTGGTTCGCAATGCCAGCGAGGCTGTAAGGGCAGAGGTTCAGCAACGTGTTAACGAAGCGGGTTACCCCGACCGCCTGTATCAGGCCAAGGGTGGGTTTATGGGGATGAATGGTAATTATGCAGCAGGCGTACTGGAAGGACTGGTTCATTTTTTTCCTGAAACCGCCGCCTGGCTTGAAGAAAACCCTTTGAGCACTCATGTCTAAAGTATGAATGTTCAACCAATGAAAGTTTAATCCTATGCGGTTGACCCTAATACGGTTATTAACCGTAACTAGATACCACTGACTTTAGGCGGTGGTGTCTTCGTTTCAACAATTTGGATAAAGGTGGAAAATATGGGCACTACGCTAATCGTTATTCTGGTTATAATTGTATTACTTGTATTTTATGTAATCGGGATTTTCAACAAACTGGTCACATTGAAGAACCGTTATCAAAATGCCTTTGCACAGATCGAGGTGCAATTAAAGCGGCGTTACGATCTGATTCCCAACCTTATCGAGACGGCAAAGGGTTATATCAAGCATGAACGAGAAACCCTGGAGGCCGTGGTTCAGGCACGCAACACGGCGCAAAATATGTTGTCGAATGCGGCAGCTGACCCTGGGAATCCCGAGGCCATCAAAGGGCTGAGCGGCGCTGAGGCGAAACTGGCTGGCGCCATGATGAATTTTAATATGGTCATGGAGGCCTATCCTGATCTCAAGGCCAATCAGAATATGATGCAGTTGAGTGAAGAACTTGTCTCCACTGAAAACAAGGTCGCTTTCTCCCGGCAGGCCTTTAATGACCAGGTAATGGAATACAACGCCTATAAGCAATCTTTCCCGCCGGTATTTTTTGCCGCCCGGTTTGGTCATGCACAGGATGCGACCTTGATGGAATTTGAAGATACGGCGGCCATACAGGCTGCCCCCAAGGTTTCATTCTAATCACAGCGACAGGCTCCTGGATCAGGCACTTGAGATGAATTTTTTCGAATCACAAGACCGTGTGCGTAAAAACACGTTTCAGCTTGTCGTGTTGTTTTCGCTGGCGGTGATCACCCTGATCATTATGACCAATTTACTCGTGATGGTGGCGTTTGGTTTCGTCAATAGTGAACAAATGCAGAATGGCGGCACATTGCTCCAGCAAATGGATTGGCAGACCTTTGCCGCCGTTACCGTGGGCGTGAGCGTTGTGGTAGTGGTAGGCAGCCTCTACAAAATCATGGTGCTGTCGGCAGGTGGTAAAGCGGTTGCGGAGGGACTGGGCGGGCAGTTGATTCCGCAAAATACAACAGATCCGCAGCAGCGCAAATTATTGAATGTGGTGGAAGAGATGGCCATCGCTTCCGGCACACCGGCGCCACCAGTTTATCTGCTGGTGAAGGAGCCGGGCATCAATGCCTTTGCGGCCGGTTTCACGCCACGTGATGCCGTCATCGGGGTAACCCAGGGAACCGTCGACCATTTAAGTCGTGATCAGCTGCAGGGTGTCATCGCCCATGAGTTCAGTCATATCTTTAATGGCGACATGCGTCTCAATATTCGCTTGATCGGCGTACTGCACGGCATCCTGATCCTCGGCATCATTGGCTACTATCTGCTGTACTCCGCCTCCTACTCACGGCGTGGGCGGGGCAGCGGCAATAATGCGGGAGCCATGCTGGCATTGGCAATCGGACTGATGGTTATCGGTTTCGCCGGCACCTTCTTCGGCGGTCTGATCAAAGCGGCGGTGAGCCGGCAGCGGGAGTATCTGGCGGATGCCTCAGCAGTTCAATTTACCCGCAACCCTGACGGGATTGGCGGGGCATTGAAACGAATCGGCGGGCTTGAATTTGGTTCCAAGGTGGAGAACCCCGGTGCGGCTGAAATCAGCCATGCCTTTTTTGCCCAGGGTGTTTCCGGTTTTATGCAATCACTGGCCGCCACGCATCCACCGTTGGCGAAGCGTATCCTGCGCATCGACCCACAGTGGGATGGAAAATTTGCGACGTCAGATAAAACCGATGCACTGCGGGATGAAAAACAGGCTGACAAGGTACGCGTTAAAAAAGAAACCATGACGCGCGAAGAGCTTGCCGAAAAAATTGCGACTGTCGTTACCACCGGTGCCGCGATAACCGATGTCGTCAACGGAATTGAGCAAATTGGCAAGCTAAAACCTGAAATGATTGACCATGCCCGGACGCTGATAAGCGAGTTGCCCAAGATTATTAAAGAGGCTGCCCGGGAACCCTATGGCGCCCGTGCAGTGATTTATTCCCTGGTGCTTGACCCGGGGCAGGAAGTGCGTGGACGGCAGCTGGCACATTTACAAAAGCACGCTGATCCGGATGTCTTTGTATTAACACACAAGCTACTTCCGGATATGGATGGCCTCGATATTAAACACCGTTTGCCAATCATCAATATTGCCATACCGGCGTTAAAACAGTTATCGCTCGATCAGTATCAGGCCTTCAGGGACAATCTGATCGCCTTGATTGAAATGGACTCCAGGATCGATCTGCTGGAATGGTCGCTACAGAAAATTGTGCTCGGCCATCTGGACGGGCAGTTTTTCAAGCGGGCACGTAGCAAAGCGCGTTATTCCGATCTTGGAAAACTCAAAAATGAAATCGGCCTGATCCTGTCCGTTATGAGCTATGCCGGCCAGGACGACCAACACGAGATTGAGGCAGCCTTTTTAGCGGCCACGAAAGTACTGCAAGTTAGCGGGCTTCAATTAGTGGCAAAGAATAAAATCAGTCTTGTGGACCTGGATCGCTCCCTGCAAAAACTGGAGCAGCTAAAGCCTTTGGCCAAGCCGCAATTGCTGAAGGCCTGCGCCGCCAGTATCGTGCATGACCAGATAATATCGCCGGTTGAAATCGAATTATTGCGTGCCTTTTCGAGTGTGATTGATTGCCCCATGCCGCCGATAGTTCTGGCTGATAGTTCTGGCTGATAGTTCTGGTTGATAGTTCTGGCTGATAGTTGGATGCTGAACAGCAGTCACATAATAATCTTTCAATTTCTTTGAGGTCTAAAATCGCTACAACACCAGTGCGGTGGCACTATCCTTAACACGGAACGATTTGTATATTTGAAAAGAGGCATAAATGGATAATACCCAGAATCATAGGGTGCCGGCGGATGCACTGGTGGTGTTCGGCGTGACGGGTGACCTTGCCTACAAAAAGATTTTTCCAGCACTTTACGCGATGACCCGCAGCGGTGTGCTGAATGTGCCAGTAATCGGGGTAGCCGCGTCGCCCTGGAATTTGACGCAATTGCGCGAGCATGCCCGGGAGGCCATTGAAAAATCCGGTGAACTCGATGATGAGCCGGCACTTGAGCGCCTTCTTTCGCTACTCAGTTACGTCAGTGGTGACTACAACGATCCGGGTACTTTCACTGGACTCAAAAATGCGCTGGGCAATGCCCGACATCCGGCGCATTATCTCGCTATCCCACCTTCGTTGTTCGCGACTGTGGTTATCGGACTGGGCGCTGTGGGGCTGGCCGAGCAGGCACGAGTTATCGTCGAAAAGCCATTTGGCCGCGATCTCGCATCCGCACAAAAACTCAATGAAGTCCTGCGCTCGGTATTTGCAGAAGATTCGATCTTCCGTATTGATCACTTCCTCGGCAAGGAAGCGATCATGAATATTCTCTATTTCCGCTTTGCCAATACATTCCTGGAGCCGATCTGGAATCGCAATTACGTGTCTAACGTGCAAATCACACTGTCAGAGACATTCGGTGTGCAGGGGCGGGGGGCATTTTACGAGAGTGTCGGTTGCCTGCGCGATGTCGTGCAGAATCACCTCCTTCAAATTGTCGCACTGCTAGCCATGGAGCCGCCGGCCTATCAGGGCTTTGGGGCGGTTCATGCCGAGAAACACAAGATCTTTTGCGCCATGCGCCCGCTGGGAGTGGATGACCTGGTGCGTGGCCAGTACGCCGGTTACCGTCAGGAGCCGGGGGTGGCGGAGGACTCCGACGTTGAAACGTTCTGCGCTCTGCGGTTGTTTATCGATTCGTGGCGCTGGCAGGGGGTACCGTGGTATCTGCGTTCCGGTAAATGTCTGGCCGGAACGGTGGCAGAAATTTTGGTCGAATTGAAACCGCCACCACAGCGGCTTTTCGATGACTCTGCGCCAACCAATGGTCGTGCCAACTATCTGCGCTTTCGACTATCCCCGCGCACGGCCGTTGCCCTTGCTGCACGCGTCAAACGCGCAGGAAAAACCTTCACCGGCGATCAACGGGAACTCTTTCTGCTGGACGAGCAGCCGGATAAAGAAACGCCTTACGAGCGGCTTTTAGGGGATGCCATGGCCGGTAACGGCGCGCTATTCGCCCGCGAGCAGTGTATTGAGGCCACCTGGGCCGTAGTTGAAACCGTCCTGACCGAGCATCATCCCAGCATACATTACAAACCCGGTAGCTGGGGTCCCAGTGAGGCGGATGCACTCACTGCCGAGAATGGTGGCTGGCACAATCCCAATTTGGAGAAGGCTTAGTAATGTGGATGACACCGAACCACCGGGGTATGTTTCTGCTGGATTCGGATATCCCCCCAACATCATTTTTATATTCTTTTTGTTAAGGCAAGGTAAAAATGTCCCTCACTGCGGTTTTTAGAAATGTCACTATGAGATTCTTGGTGGGGTTGTGTGGCAAAGACTGTTACAGCTCTTTTTTGAGTGTCTCAGTTCTGCCATGAACAGCCGTTCACAGATAATGTCTGAACTTCAGCTTTGCAGCGTTAGCGGTCATAGAATCTAGTGAAGCCAAACGACTGGTATTGGCCATTATACGGACATTAATGTGTAGTTTAATTCTGTAAAATTCTCTTTCGTAGCTCCATGGGGCAGTTAGGGTTCATTGACACTTCTTTCAAATTGAATTCATCATAAATCCAATCGAGTGTACCTTTGTCAGTATTGGAGTTTAAGCAAAGTTGTATAAGGACATCCATATTCGGTGTCTTGGCGTAATGTTCTCGCAAAAATAGATTATGCAAGACATTGGATGATTGATTGTTCTTGGCAATAACTAGGCGTTCTTTTTTGCTCCGTGGAAACAAACGACTCATATAGTTCATGTCAGCGTTCATTCGTTGATATATCGTTGGATTATTAGAAATATCATACCCATCAAGAAACATTTGTTTTAATAATTCATCACTGCAACGCCGATCCTTGACGATACTTCTCCAGACTTTGGGGTTATCTCTATAGCGTAACGACAATTCTTTAGCTCCGATCTCGTCGTCTTTTTCAGTATCCGGGATTTGAATTCCATGCAACGCATCTTTACGCATCAAATAATAGAGAGACATGAGCTCTTCTTGTGTATATTCACGCGCACATTTCTTGCGTGCATTTGAAAATAATTTCAAATGTTTACGGTTATTCACTCCTAACTCTAGCCAGCTAAATTCAGCATGTTTCAGTAATAATTCTTTAACTTGTTTCGCAGTCAAAGCGAGATTTTTAATAATCATCGCAAGCATTACTTCAGCCGGTATAGAAAGCCTGCGACGACAAACCGCCTGTAACACCGATGGCTCGTCATCTCCAAGCATCGTTAACAGCATGCCGCTAGTGGCATTCGGTGCTTGCGCAACAAGTTCTCGTACCCTTTTTTTCTTGTGACTAAGTAGATAGAGCAAAAGTGATTCCGGGCAGTTATCATTTTTTGCTGTGTATTTCCATAGTGATACATCCTCAATATCAAGAAAACGTTCGAGCACATCCTCTGGTGTATTAGGCAACTGAGCAATACTGCCTAAATTAGTTCCAAATCCGGTCATTACATTTGTAACACCACCCCTGTATTCAAGATCTACGATACGGCGGATATCGCCGGCTGACACATGTTTGTTAGAAAACAATGAGCGCCAATATTTGATCCTGTCTCCACGGTAATGTTCTTCGATAAAGATCAACGCATCATGTAGGCCGAGGTTATCGCTTTCCTCAGCATCGGGAATCTCAAACAAAGTCTCGCTAAGGACCTTCAGAAAGGGACGTTCTTCAAGTAGATATTCTGAATGCTCAGGCGTTTCGCTGATACGTATGCCCTTAAGGATGTCTTGAACAATGGCACGCTGCTGATTATCTAGCTTTGAACATTTCTCGACAAACCGCCTCCTAATATTCGGCGTATCAAAATACTCAACCAGGCGTTCAATGTTGTCTAGGGTTATTCGATCAAGCATTGCTAAATTTTTTCTCGGCGTTTTCGAGCAATTCTGTCATATTTTTACGTATCTCATCCGCCGTTAATCCGTCTTTGTCGTAGATATGTTCACATTTTTTGAATATCCCTAAGGCCTTGCGTTTCTGATTGGATTTGATTGTCGGGTCTGCCCCAGCGGTAAGCAGCATGGGGATCATTTCGTGTTGACGTGTACGTGTAAACATAACCCCCTGAGTGACAGGTGCCCCACAGGCCCACATCAGCGCCGTAGCTCCGATTCGATCAGTCTTGTTTACATCGGCGCCATGCGCCAACAATACTTCAATGGCCTCTACTTGACTGTTTTCCGCCGCCAGAATAATGGGATACGTAGTCCCATCCTCGGATGATGTGTTTGGGTCATAGCCTTTTTCAATGAGCCTTTTAACAACATCCGACACACCTTCGAGTTCATGCACTATTGATGTTGCCATGATCAACAAGTTACCGTCAGCAAAAACATCTGCACCCCAATCAATAAAAATTAATGCACTCTTTGGCGCATTTTCCGCCAGGCTTTGTCCGAGTGGAGTTAGTCTAGAGCGTGTTTTTTTCGACAAATCTGGATTGGATTTAAACAAGACATTGGCCATTTTTTTGAACTCGTCCTTGTCCATTATATCTTCGTCCATTAGCGCTTCTATATGTATCAGAATGCCTGCATACAAGGTAAGATGCGATCCACCGAAATTATAGGATAAATTGATATCTGCGCCTTGCTCCAAATAATCTCGGATGACTGATATATCAACTATTTGTTCTTCGTTGGCCTGGTTCTCTATATATTTAGCTAACTTATCAGTCAGTGCTTTTTTTCTTTTTTATTCATTAAATACCTTCAATGAGATAGATTAAGTTAACTACTAATAAACTAATGGCTGCTTTGGTCGTAACCGGACGTCCATCACCCTGTGCAAGAATGTCGCCTTTCAGTATTCTGCAGTAATTCAATGTTTTTGCCAAATACCCGTCCTGGGCCCGTATGCAGACCTACAATTTGAACCACTTCATTTAAAGACTGGAAGTCACAGCCGAATTCAATTGCCTTTGCTTTACAATTTGCTTCTGACCACGGCGTGTAGGTGCTTTTTTGCTTCGTTCCACTGATTTTTTTGTCTGCTCTTCCTGAATAAACTGAAGTACAGCGCCAAGCCGTTTGTTTGAAACCACCTCTGCCTGTTTGACTTGCCGCACTTTATCAAAAACAGTGTAGGGGAGGGGGAGGCCATCGTAGCGAATTTCAATGGTGCCATCCGGGTAATCGTAAATGCGGATCTTTTTGCGTCGTAAATCCAGTGTGATGTCGTTGGGTTCCAGTAAATAAACCACTCGATCATATTGGACTGTGAGGCTATTCGTGACTGTACGGCTTTCTTGCCAGGTAAATATTTGTTCCAGGTCTTCATGGTCGGCTAGCTGCCGGTGCACATCTTTGGGGTTGAGTGGGGATTTGGCGAAGCGGGCGTTGAAGTCGGTCATGAATTCGTTCAGGTAATCATTACCGTCCTGAATATTATCAATGCCGCGTAGCCTGAGTTCCTTCACCAAGCGATCCTGCAGCGTTCTGTTGGCACGTTCAACACGGCCTTTGGCTTGCGATGTATTGGCGCAAATAATATCGATATTCAGCTCATGAAGCGCTCGGCCAAATTGCGTCATGCCGTTACCAGTAGTTGCCCCTTTTTTATTCACACGAAACACCGAATGCTTGTCACTGTAAAAGGCGATGGGTTTACCGTATTTCTCAAGATAACGTTTCGTGGAATAGAAATAATCAAAGGTTGATTCACTGGCCACAAAGCGCAGTTCGAGTAATCGGCTAGTGGCATCATCGATGTAAACCAGTAACGTGCAACGTGGGGCGCGATCCTCAAACCAGTGATGATCCGAACCATCGATTTGGATCAGTTCCCCAAAGCAATCACGGCGATTACGGGGCTGAAAAACCCGTTTCTTACATTCTTTGCGCGAGAGCCAGATGTCGCTCTCAACCATCCAGGCGCGCAGTGTGGTGACTGATACATGCAGGTTGTGAAGCTCACGTAATTTCTCACAGGCGAACGTGGGGCCAAAATCAGGATAGTTGGTCCGAACCAAATGGAGGATATATTCCTTGAAAGAATCTGGATACCGTCGATTACTGGGTTGTCCACGCTTTTTGGAAACAAGCCCTGAAATACCATCTTGCCGGTATCGATTCAAAATACGCTGTACCTGTCGAATGCTGATACCCAGCAGTTCTGCAGCCTGTGCTCTCGTCAGACGTTTTTCATCCAGCCTTTTTATTGTGTCGAACCGTGTGAGTTCTTTGTCGCTCATTGTGTATACCGTCACCGTGTGCCTCTTTGCATTCCGTTGTGAGAGCTCACAGGGTACGCTGGAGGGACATTTCTAACTATTTAAAAGAGGACACTTGTATATAACGCTTACATGGTTACTGCGCATAATGTATATTATGTTAAATATAGGCTTTGCTTAGAT
>CAZXZI010000058.1:0-17479 GCA_964645165.1 uncultured Ectothiorhodospiraceae bacterium | reverse complement strand
GGTACGCTGGTTTGGGCTGGACTATAAAAGCGCCGTGGCTCACACGTTGGTATTGGTGGGGCTGTTCTGGAATGCCAGCGGCGCAATTACTTTAGGCCTGATCGGCGAAATACACTGGGACTGGTTGCCTGCGCTGTTGCTGGGCTCATTGATGGGCGGTTACATCGGCGCACATCTGGCTATTACCAGTAGCAACCGCTGGATCAAACATGCCTTTGAAGCAATAACCCTTGCGGTGGGATTGAAGCTGGTGATCGGCTAATTTTTGCCCCGCAAATAAAAACAGCCAACATTTTGTTGGCCGTTTTTAGTATCAAACCCCAGTGAGACCCTAGAAGGAATACACCAAGGTTACTGCAGTTTCAGTATCAGTGTTCTCCACATCTGCGGGAACATCTGACGTATTCTGTATGGTGTAGGTCACTTTTGTTGCCAGACTTCCGTTAACCTGTGCAGTTAAGGCCGTTACCGATTTTGTAATGGTCACGTCTTCACCCACATCGGTTGTCAGGTCTTCACTCAAGGTGCTGGTTTCAGCAATCTTCCAAGCCAGCTTAGCGGCGCCGCGCAAAGTCACTTCATCCTGGCTTTTACCGGTATCCAATTTGCTTTGCCGTGCACCGGGACCAATTTCCAGATCCAAGGTTAATGTCGGATCATGAATAACACGTCGGCCATAACCCACAGCCTCACTAATACGATAATCGTAGCCACTAAAGCGATCATTTTCATAATTGATCATGCCAAAAAAGTAATTCTTATCACTAGTTTTGTAATCAGTCTGACCATTTAGCACATAGCGTTCAGCTGTGGTGGTGCTCCGATCTGAGCTAGTGAGAGATTCAAACTTCAGCGTATGGCGCCACTTTTCACGCTCCGTTTCAGCCTTAGCCTTGGCATTGATGGTTTCCGTTTCAGTATTGCCTGTGGTGGTCACAATGCCCAGTTCCACATTACCTTTCCAACTGCCGTCATTTTTCTTGGCTCCTTCAGCAACACTGCTGATCACCACCACCGACAAAACTAACCCCATTGAGAATGACAACCAATTTTGGCTCTTCATCTTCCATACCTTCTGCTAAAAATTATTAATTATTATTTCGTTCAGGCGGCTGCGCCGCTTTCCTGCTGATAAACATGCACGTCCCGCTGTGGATAAGGGATAGAAATACCTTCGGCATCACATCGTATTTTAAGCGTGGTTAAAAGATCTGCACGTACTGCCCCGTAATCGGCTGACTTCACCCACGGACGCACCGCAAAGTTGACACTACTTTCAGCCAGTTCCAGCAGCATGACCACAGGCGCAGGGTCTTTAAAGATACGCTCATCCTCTGCCATGATATTCTCAATCAGAGCTTTTGCTTGTTTCAGATCATCGTCATAACCCACGCCAAACACCAAATCAATCCGTCGCGTATCCCGCGCGCTGAAATTTACAATGGTGCCACCATAGATATGGCTGTTAGGAATGGTAATTTCCCGGTTGTCTCCAGTGCGAATGACTGTATTGAAAATACGAATTTCTTCCACTACACCTGACTGCCCGCCGGCTTCGATAAAGTCACCGTTTTTAAAAGGCTTAAAAAACACCAGCATCACACCGGCAGCAAAGTTAGAAAGCGAGTCCTTCAATGCCAAACCCACTGCCAAACCGGCAGCAGCGAATACGGCCAGTACCGAGGATGTGTTCACGCCCAATTGATCTAAGGCTGCGATCACCACCACAACCAATAATGCGAAATAGAGGATATTGCCGATAAACGAAACCAGAATGTCGTCCATATTCGCACGCTTCATTATCCGGTTCACAAAACCACAAATGAGCTTTGCAATCCAGCGCCCAAAAACAAACACCACTAATGCGGTGATGAAATTGATCCCCCAAGGGATAAAATAAATATTCAGATAATCGGTTTGGCCATTCAGTAATGCGTCCATTTCATTTTCCTTGCGGGATACCTTTATTAAATACCATATTGTGATCGGTAGGCTTCAATGGCCTGCAGGGCCTCGGTCTGATCACTCTTATCAGCCAGAAACTCCGCCAGCTCCTGCAGGCGCACAATACTCGCCACTTGCAAGCCGTAATCTTTTTCCACCTCCTGAATTGCCGATGTCTCACCCCGGCCACGTTCTTGGCGATCCAATGCAATCACCACACCGGCCGGTGTCGCGCCGGCTGCTTTTATTATCTCAACTGACTCACGCACTGAGGTTCCTGCAGAAATTACGTCATCAATAATCAGTACTCGACCTGCCAATGGCGCACCCACAATAACGCCACCCTCGCCATGATCCTTCGCTTCTTTGCGGTTGAAACAATAGGGTACGTTACGCTCGTGCTGATCAGCCAAGGCAATGGCCAAGCTTGCGGCAAGGGGAATACCTTTGTAAGCAGGGCCATAAATCATTTCAAACTCGAGGCCTGAATTGACGACGGCTTGGGCATAATACCGACCCAAGCGTGCCAAGCTCGCGCCCGTGTCAAACAAACCGCTGTTGAAAAAATAGGGACTGACTCGCCCCGACTTAAGCGTGAATTCACCGAAGCGTAAGACGCCCACGTCAATGGCGAAATCAAGAAATTCTTGCTGATATGCTTGCATGGGACTGCCTCAATTGGCGAAAAAAGTGTGGCCGCGGATTATACCCCAAATTCTCATCGCACCGACAATCTGGCCTGATATACTGCGCTGAATGTCACGCTGGAGTTGTTATGAGAATTATCACTGCCAACCTTAATGGTATACGTGCTGCTGAGAGAAAGGGATTCTTTCCCTGGTTGAAAAAACAAAATGCCGATGTAGTATGCCTCCAGGAAACCAAGGCGCAGGAGCATCAACTGGAAGCGGAAGATTTTTATCCGGCCGGCTACCACAGCTATTATTTTGATGCCGAGAAAAAGGGCTACAGCGGGGTTGCAATCTACGCGAAGCAGAAACCAGATCGAGTCACACGCGGCCTGGGCAAAGGCTTCGAAGACATGGATGCCGAAGGTCGTTTTATTCAGGCTGATTTCACCCGGGCTGATGGTAGCAAACTCAGTGTTATTTCCTTGTACCTGCCTTCCGGCTCATCGAAAGAGGAGCGTCAGCAAATCAAGATCAGTTTTATGCAGCGCTTTGCCGACCGACTTAAGACAATGCGTCGTCAACGACGTGAATTTATAATCTGTGGCGACTGGAATATCGTGCACAAAGAAATCGACATCAAAAACTGGAAGAGTAATCAGAAAAATTCCGGCTGTCTGCCGGAAGAACGTGCGTGGCTGGATCAGCTCTTTGGTGCACTGGGTTTTGTGGATGCGTTTCGCGTCGTAAATCAGGAGGCTGCACAATATACTTGGTGGTCAAACCGGGGGCAGTCTTGGGCCAATAATGTGGGTTGGCGTATTGATTATCAGGTCATCACACCCGGATTGAGTGACCGGGTTACTGGCGCGAGCATTTATAAGGATGAAAGGTTCTCGGATCACGCACCATTAATCATTGATTATGCTGACTAACACGCAGGTATTATTCAATGTTAATAATCTGCCCATCAATAAAATGTGGCGCTGGTTTCGCAATGTAGTAGCCCTGACCTAATTCAACACCCAGCTCCACCAGAATATCGATGATATGCCGGTTTTCCACAAACTCGGCAATGCAGTGAATCTTTAGGCCTTTGGCCAAATCGACAATTGCTTTTACAAACAGGCGATCATCTCTGTCCACATGCAAATTCCGCACAAAGCTGCCATCAATCTTGATGTAGTCCACCGGCAAATTACGCAAATAATGGAAGGAAGAAAAACCTATTCCAAAATCGTCCAGAGCAAATTTACAACCAATACCGCGTAAGGCATCGATAAACCCACGCGCCTTGGAAAGGTTTTCAACCGCTTCGGTTTCGGTCACCTCAAACATCAAACTTTGTGGGTCGGCACCATAAGTCGCGATGGCATCTTGAATGTATTCCAGCATCGCCATATTCCCAAAATGCTTGCCTGACAAGTTTATTGCCAGGCTAACGGGTTTGTGTTGCTTGATACTATCGGCCTGCATTTTTATCGCATTTTCGGCAACCCAGCGATCAATTTCACGAATTAAACCAAACCGCTCTGCCGTTTCCATAAATGCACCCGGCGCAATCATTTCGCCATCTTCGCCGCGCATTCGTAACAACACTTCATAATGTGTAATCAAACCTGATACTGCTTCCACCACGGGCTGATAATACAATTCAAAACGTTTGTCTTTTAAAGCCCAACGAATACGTTCCTCCCAGTGAATCTTGGCCTGCATGTTCCACAATTCAACATCGTCTTCACTAAACACATGCACCTGACCTCGACCCTTTCGTTTTGCGGTATACATCGCTGCATCAGCCTTCGCCAGCAAATCACTGGGCACAGCACTTTGTGATGGAAATAATGCAACGCCTATACTAGCGCTCACTGGAACAACTCTGCCGCCAAGCTCAAGATTTTCATGCGCCAAAGCTCCGAGTAATGCCATACCCACAGTATGTGCTTCTTCAAAACTACACTTGGGAATCACCACGCCAAACTCATCACCACCGAGTCGGCCAAGAATATCGCTTCGTCGCAATACTTGAGATAGCCGGCGGGATACGTCCAACAAATATTCGTCACCGTACTGGTGGCCATAGGTATCGTTCACATATTTAAATTGATCAAGATCTATAAATAACAAAGCGCCTTGTTGCTGGTATCGCTGCGAATAAGAAAGGACTCGCTCAAGCTCTTTTTGAAATCGACGTCGGTTGATCAATCCGGTCAACGAATCATGTTCCGCTAAATAAACAATTCGCTCCTCTGCGGTTTTTTGTTCAGTGATATCTAAAAAGAGACCGCGCATAATCGGCATGTTTTCTTCGTCGAGTTCAACGCTATTGATTGCGCGCACCCATAACTCATGACCTTCGCGATGGGTCATGCGAAAATCTACAGTAAATGACTCACCTTTTTCCGTATGCGTCATGATGGTTTCCCGTAACCAATCTTTATCATCGATGGAAACGTGATTCACCCAAAAATCAGGTTTCAACCAATCCGATACCGGATAGCCCATGAGGTTTAATGCCTCACGACTGACAAATGTAAATTGATAATCCGGCGGCCTGGCTTCCATCACCACTGCATCAATACCATCCAGCAAGGCCTTTAGAAACCGGGTTTCTCGTTCGAACGCATCATGTTCTTTGCTTAGAGCAACCTTGGTTTCGCTAAGATCCTGGGCAAGATGATTAAATGTCGATGCCAACTCTCCCACTCCATCACTACCCGATGGCGCAATACGGAAATCAAGATTGTCTTCTGAAAGGGCTTTTGCGCCAGATTCCAACTGGCGGAGGTTTTTCATGAAGTAAAATGCGATTAAAAAGGTTGCCGATAAGATCAGCGCCATGCCCAGTATCACAAGCACCAAATTACTGGGGCCCGCCTGTTGATTCAGCACCTTGACTGTTTGCAGGGAATACCCCGCGTACAGTCTACCAAGCAATTCTCCTTCAAAATCAAGTGGGTGGTCAATCTCAAACAGCTCTTCGGAGTTGCTCAGCTTATCAACTACTACCGCCTGGAAATTTGCAGGGATCGCACCGGTTTTAGCCAGCACCTGGCCCGACAAACCTTTTATGACCGCATATCTCAGTTTGCCTGATTCCGCAAACTGAGAGAGTACATTTCGCATGCTAACCGCATCTTTGTCCACAAGTCCCGGAACCAATGCTTTTGCCAATACGTAACTCTCTCCCTGCAACATGTCCTCAACGATTTTCAGATGGCTATCCATCATCAACCTTCCATTGTTCCAAACGAGAAGGCACATCATTGATACCTGCAGTATCACAATCAGGAGAATCAGGCGGGTTGAAAGTTTGAAACGCATCTTATTTTTCGGTCAACCAATGCGAAGTGAAGGAGATTTAAACATCGGCCGTGTACTGAATTTATCGAGCCTCGTGGTAGCAATAGCGGGTTTTTCCGCTAAACCTTGAGCACCCTGGGTGGGCTACAGACAACGGAAATTAGGCTTTCCTTGGCAGGTAGCCATGTGCGGTTACTGCTTCAACATGTGGAGTTTACTGCGTGAAAAACTTCTGCCGGAAGGTCACCGTTATAGGTTGAGCACTGCCTTCGGGGAGGATTTGCAAAGTGAAATTAAGCATTTCTTCATGGGCGACGTGAAACTCGCTGAGATAATAAATGGACTTACCTTCATCCACTTCACGCACTTTAAAGGTGCGGAATTGCCCAGTGAGGTTGCTGGCGCTGACACTGATGTTTGCACGCACTGGCACATTGCCTGAAGCTACTTTTTTTAATATCGAGACTGTCATCATCCCACGGTTTTTACTGCGCACGATATTATAAGCGGCGGCCATTTTCGGTTGGAGGGTGTCGGTATTAAAGGCATTGTAATGCACCGTGTAGTCACCAAATACCTGTGGCTCCCCAGCCTGACTAATGCCGACCATTAGGAAAAATATACCAATGATTTGCAGCTGCCTGAAAATCCTGTTTGTGATTTGTGTGTTTCTTCGCACGCTTATTCCCCCGCTGCATTCATGTACCAACGTTCTTTTAACCATCGTGAATATTCCTGGCAATGTCAACCAAGTTTTTCCCTGTGGATCAGAATATCCGGGGCTACGCCTTTAAATGATTTTATCAGCACATAGCTGGAATCAATTGGCTCACTACCTGTTATTGGGATTCTAAAAACATTTGGGGCGCAATGAGCGCCCCAAAAAATAGATGGAATTGTCAGGAAATTACGACGCGGCAGCCGTTTTTTGGTCAATGATTTGTAATGGTGGTAATGGGGTATTTACCGCATCCAGCACACCGTTGATGGTCTCCAGCTGCGCCATAAGTTCTTCGCCCTGTTTTTCCAAATCGGCAATATTATCCGTGAGTTTTTCACGCGAATTTTTAATCTTCTGCAGGTTAGCCAAGCGTTTTTCCAGCTGAATTTTCCGTTCTTTTATTCGCGCCGCCAGGGGACGCATCACACTGCCCGCCCAATCCTCCGCATCTTGATTGGCGCGGAAGAAAATATTTCGTGCATGACTCACCAGTGAAACAATGAATTTTTTCACCACGAAGCTTTGCTCGGTCATGGCGGTCATAGAGCTGTCTCTAAAATCAGCGGCCTTTTTATAGAGCTGATCCAGCTCGCGGCTATACCGTGCGGTGGTAAACAAAGTAGGGTTAAGGTCTGTAAAGCCGTGTTCGTCTCGAAAACGATCATAAATCGATTGCACAATACCGTTGGATTTTTCGACCTGATAATTCACCTGAGTCATGTTGTCGCGCGTACCCTCAAAAAATCCTTTCATGCTGCCTTTTAGGCCGTGGGTCGTCCAGCTATCGACCATGTTGGTACGTGTTTTTGTGATCAGCTGATCCATGGTGTCCAGCCCCAGAGCTTCGATGAGCGACACCAACTGCCGTTTCAGCACATGCCGACTGGTCTGGAAGTTTTCCACATCTTTCTGGTAAACACCTTGCTCAGCGCGCAATTTCTGCATGGTTTCCATCAGCACGTCGGCGCTTTTGCCTGACAGTGAACGCAGCTCTTCTAACTGCTGGGTTACCGCTTCGTGGCGTTCTGCCAACACACCGCGAGTGGTTTCCACCATAGAGCCAATGCGAGAAACGATGTTTTCGCGTACCAGATCTTGTTTTGCGGGTAGTACGTCGTCGGACAGTGTGACTTCCAGCGCCAGCAGGCCACTCTTTTCCAGCAATTCTTCGTTACCTTTCACACGAGCCAGTAAGCCCTTTTGCGCAGATACGGGGTAAATAGTGCTGGCTTCAATATTCAGCAACTCGGCGGTTTTATCCACTTGATCCTGGATATTGGCATTGATTGTGGCTTCATCCTGCAACTCGTCCCACAGGGTGTCGATCTTGTTGAGCACCACGATGAGGCCGCCTTTCTCTTTATTTTCTCGGAAGGCCTGAGCATGTTGGCGCCAGATGTCCATGTCGGTTTTAGTGGCGCCAGTATCGGCGGCAAGCACAAAGATCACCGCTTGAGCATTGGGCAGCATGTCCATGGTAAGTTCTGGTTCTGAACCCATGGCGTTCAGTCCCGGAGTATCCAGAATCACCAGACCCTGCTTGAGCAGTGGGTGCGGGAAACTAATCATCACGTGCCGCCACATGGGAATTTCGATGCTCGTCGGTGCTACTTCGCATTGCCCCAGCTCTTCTTTTGAATACAGCCCTAACTGAATAGCGTTATCCACGGGCACTGACTTGGTTTTTACGATTTCTTTGAAGGCTTCCACCATGTGATCCGGCGAATCCACATCCAGGTCGGTGTTAATCCAGTTATTGGGGTCCTGTTTGTATTCACTGATGCTCGTGTCTTCGAGACGAGTCTCGATGGGCAGCATGCGAATATAAGGTTTTTCATTTTTGGCGTCGTAAAAAAGCTCAGTGGGGCACATGGTGGTGCGCCCAGCAGAGGAAGGCAGCAGACGACGCTGATAATTGGCAAAAAAGATGGCGTTGATCAGCTCGGTCTTGCCGCGAGAAAATTCCGCTGCAAAACCAATAGTAATGTGATCCGAGTCCAGCGCATCGAGTATCTCGTACATGCGCAAATCATCTTCCGGGCTGCTCATGTCGTGATCCGACAGCCACTCCCGGTAGGCCTTTATGTGGCTGATAATATCTTCTTTCCAGCGACTGTAGGCTTCTAGCTGTTCTGTAAATTGGTCTTTTGACATCCCATGTTTACTCAAATTGGCTCATTAATCGTCGCGCGTGATCGAAAGTGCCACGTGCGGCTAGTGTCTCGCTATCAATTAACGGCCAATGATCGGGGAAGTTTAGTCCACGTGCTTGATGAAAAAGCCTTTTTTTCCAAATCCTGACCAGCGGCCAAAAATATTGCGCAAACGGTTCTTTTTCCGGAATATTCTGGCGACTGCTGATCATCGCTATGATGCCGGCGGGATACCCAGGACCGCTTGCTTGGGGCGATGGTGCAGATTCGTTTGCGATCCGCCTCACTCACCGCCACCTGAACCCGTGATTTCGCCATGCCAAAGGACTTGTCGCAGAATTTGATGCGATGGACATTGGCCTTGCCAGCCACCAGTGGCGCGGTAATGCGGACTTTTAGGCTTTCGCCACCCTGACGTCATCGCAGGGACCGATGATCTCGTCCCTACTGGCCTTGGGCTATACGCGCACGGTGAGCGCCCGTATGCCTCCCTGCCAACGGCACCAACCCGCGCTCACCCGAAGGCAAGGCTCCGGCCGAGGTCGGTGATGGGTGCCACCAATAAAATATTCAGCAGCTGAATGACGACCATCACCACAATGGGTGACAAATCAAAACCATGCATGGGTGGCAGAATGCGTCGCGCCCGCCCCAACACCGGCTCATTCAGGTTGTTAAGCAGAGCCACTGCAGGATTGTATCCTCCGGGACTCACCCAACTGAGCACTACCTGAGCCAGGATGGTGAAAAAATAGATCTGGAACAACAGCGATAGCAACTCCGCCACCCCCAGCACCACCAGACCCACTGGCTGAAAACTCACCCCACCGATCAGACCAACGATGAGCAATTCCACGATCTGCAATACCAGCATCAGCACCAGCGAAGCCAGGTCAATACCACCCAAACTGGGAATCACCCGCCGCAGAGGCGCCAATAGCGGATTGGTCACCTTCACCAAAAATTGCGAGATGGGATTGTAAAAATCGGCACGTACTACTGCCAGTAAAAAGCGCAGCATCACCGCACCGATGTACAGTCCGAACACGGTCTGCACCAAAAACACCCCGGCGTTACCGGCGTAAGAACCTCCCATCATTTTCCCCTTTGTTGTATACCCAAAGTGTACGCCTAACGTGTAAGCCTAATTTTTTCGCCCAGCTGGCTTGCCAGTGCTTGTGAGCGGTCAAACGCCGCCTTGAGCACATCTGTCATGAGCTGGTCGATATTCTGTTCCGTCATCACCCGCAGGCCCTGTTCCGTAGTGCCACCGGGCGAGGTTACCCGCTCGCGCAGCGCGCCCACGGCTTCGCTGCTTTCCAGCGCCATCTTCGCCGCGCCCAATGCCGTCTGCAAGGTGAGCAGATGTGCCGTTTCCGCGGAAAGCCCCAGCTCAGTACCCGCCTTCTCCATGGCCTCCATGATACGAAAAAAATATGCCGGGCCACTGCCGGACAACGCCGTCACCGCATCCATTTGCTCTTCATCGGGCAGCCACAACGCCAGCCCCACGGCGCGCAAAATCGATTCAGCCAGATCCCGTTGCGCCGCATTGACCTGCGCATTGGCAAACAACCCGGTGGCGCCGGTCTGCAACAACGCAGGGGTATTGGGCATGGCACGCACCACAGCCACAGGCTCACCGGCCTCGCCGCCCAGCCAGCGATTGAGGTCGGCGCTTCGAATACCTGCGGCAACAGTGACCACCAGGGGCTGCGATTCCTGCACGACGGGTGCCAGTGTCTCAGCCACCGACTGCAGCACCTGCGGTTTAACTGCCAGTACCACTACATCTGCGCTAGCAATCGCCGCCGCATTGTCTTCGCGGGTATTCACGCCAAAGTGGCTGGCCAGTGAATCCCGTGTACTTGCCTTGGGATCGGCCACAGTGATCTGCTTTGCGGCCATATTGTCCGCCAACAGGCCACCGATGAGACTGGCCGCCATGTTGCCGCCGCCGATAAATGTCAGTTTACTTTTTTTCATAATGGATAATGGTTCACCAGGTTGATGTTAAACACAAGTTAGCCCGTTTTGGCGTTGACCGCACGCGAACCAAAAATATCGGTGCCAATACGCACTATGGTCGCCCCTTCGGCGATGGCCGCTTCAAGGTCACCCGACATGCCCATGGACAGGGTGTCCCATTCTGGCCCCCCTGTATTTGGGGTCATTTGCTGAAAATGAAAGCTCTGCGACTGGAAGGCCTCGCGCAGCGGTGCGAAGGCGGCCCGTTGCATTGCCCGGTCGGCAGTGGCCGCAGGAATGGCCATCAATCCACGCAGGCGCAGGTTTGGCAGGCAGGCCACCTGCTCGATTAATTTCGAAAGCTCCGCCACTCTGATGCCGGACTTACTGGCTTCGCCACTGACGTTCACTTGTAAGCACACGTTCAGAGGTGGCAGCTCTGCAGGCCGCTGATCACTGAGCCGTTGGGCGATTTTTAACCGATCCACGCTGTGCACCCACTGAAACAGGCGAGCAATTGGCGCCGTCTTGTTGGATTGAATAGGCCCTATGAAATGCCACTGCAGCTGTCGATCCGCCAGCTGTATGATCTTGTCTTCCGCTTCCTGCAGATAGCTTTCCGCAAAGTCATTGCCGATATCGGGCAGCCCCAGCGCTGCCACCTGTGCAATATCTTCCGCCGGCCGGGTCTTGCTCACCGGCAAAATCTGCACCGAGCCTGGCTCGCGCCCAAACTCCCGTTCAGCAGCGCGCACCCGTGCAATGACCTTGTGCAAACGTTGCTCAAGGTCTGTCTTGCCGCTGCGATGATTATCAGGCATGGTCATGCAACCCCGATATGCGGTATTTTGTGGGAACCCGATCAATGTTTCGGACTATAAAGAATTCTACACTAACGGTCGTTAAGAATTGCGTTGGCACAATTCTTAGATTGCTGGCAATAGAACGTATCTAACAGCAACGCACTGCAGGAGTACCGATGGACATTTCTGAACTGCTGGCCTTCAGCGTCAAAAACAACGCTTCCGATTTACACCTCTCTGCGGGAGAGCCGCCGATGATCCGTGTGGACGGCGAGATTCGTCGCATCAACGTGCCAGCGATGGATCATAAAACCGTGCATGCGTTGATTTACGACATCATGAATGACCGCCAGCGCAAAGATTATGAAGAATTTCTCGAGGTCGATTTCTCTTTTGAGATTCCTGATCTTGCCCGTTTTCGAGTTAACGCTTTTAACCACCAGCGCGGTGCCGGTGCTGTGTTTCGTACCATCCCCAGCGTCATCCTGAATTTCGAACAGCTGGGCTGTCCGGCGATTTTTGCTGACATCAGCGAAACACCCCGCGGCCTGGTGCTCGTCACTGGCCCTACTGGTTCGGGTAAATCCACCACGCTTGCCGCGATGGTGGATTACAAAAATGACTCCGATCACGGCCACATCCTCACCATCGAGGATCCTATCGAGTTTGTGCACAAATCAAAAAAATCGCTGATCAACCAACGTGAGGTGCATCGGCACACCCTCGGTTTCAACGAGGCCCTGCGCTCAGCCCTGCGTGAAGATCCCGACGTGATTCTAGTGGGTGAAATGCGTGACCCTGAAACCATTCGTTTGGCGTTGACCGCTGCTGAAACTGGCCATTTGGTGTTTGGTACCTTGCACACCAGCTCTGCCGCCAAAACCATTGACCGGGTTATCGATGTGTTCCCTGCTGCAGAAAAAGAGATGGTGCGTTCCATGTTGTCGGAATCATTACGGGCGGTTATTTCACAGACCCTGCTGAAGAAGGTAGGCGGTGGTCGTATCGCGGCACATGAAATTATGATCGCCAATCCGGCCATCAGAAACTTGATTCGCGAAGCCAAAGTGGCGCAGATGTATTCCGCGATACAAACCGGCCAAGGCAGCGGCATGAAAACGCTGGATCAAGATTTGCAGTCACTATTACAAAAAGGTGTCATCACCAAGCAGGAAGCCGCTAGTAAGGCGATGAATAAAGATACCTTTATGTAATTCACTATTTGTCATTTTAAAACGTCAATCAATGCACTAAAACAACTCACATAAAACAATGCGGATCATTTTGTACTGCGCCAACGTGTAACTAACGCACACATAATTAGGGATAGCCTTTCACCCATGGCGGCCAAACCATTTAATGTCATTCAGGATTTTCAGTCGCTACTGAAAATGATGATCCGCAAAGAGGCCTCCGACCTCTTTCTCACCGCAGAGCTTCCGGCTAGCTTCAAAATTAACGGCGAAATTGCGCCCATCTCCGATTCACCGCTCAATGCGGATCAAGTGCGCAAGCTTGCACTATCGTTAATGAATGAACAGCAGCAGCGCGAATTTGAACATACCCTGGAATGCAATTTTGCCATAGACCCACCGGGCACCGGACGTTTTCGCGTCAATGTGTTCCAACAAAAGAATCACGTGGGCATTGTGCTCCGTCGCATCAAAACCGAGATTCCTACCTTTGCGGATTTGCACGTGCCCGAAACCCTGGCCAGCCTCTCCATGGCCAAACGCGGACTGGTCATTATTGTTGGCGCCACCGGTACGGGTAAGTCCAGCACCCTGGCCGCCATGCTGGGTGAGCGCAACCGCAACAGTCACGGTCACATCATCACCGTGGAAGATCCCATTGAATACGTACACGAGCACGATGGCTGCATCATCACCCAACGGGAAGTAGGGGTCGACACCATCAGCTTTGAGGCAGCATTGCGCAACACCCTGCGTCAGGCACCGGACGTCATCCTTATCGGCGAAATACGCACCCGTGAAACCATGGAGCACGCCATCGCCTTTGCCGAGACCGGGCACCTGTGCCTGACGACCTTGCACGCCAACAATGCCAATCAGGCGCTGGATCGCATTCTTAACTTTTTTCCGAAAGACCGGCGCGAGCAAACCCTACTGGATCTATCCCTCAATCTGCGCGCCATCATCGGCCAACAACTTATTCCCACCAAAGACAAAAAAGGGCGCTGTGTCGCGGTTGAGATTCTCATCAACACCCCACTGGTTAGCCAGATGATTCGCGAAGGAAATGTCACCGAGTTGAAAGAGGTGATGAGTAAGTCGAACCAGCAAGGCATGATCAGCTTCGACCAAGCATTATTTGAACTCTACAAAAACAAAGAGATTTCTTACGAAGCGGCACTGCATCATGCCGACTCTGCGAATGAACTGCGGCTGATGATTAAACTCGGCAATAAAGCCAATGTGAAAAAAATGGGCGCTGCACTTAGCGGCGTCACGCTCATGGATGTGGATGACAATTAATTTTCACTAAGCATTTCTCAATGCTAGTACCAAGCCTTTTACTCAGCTTTTCTGCTCAACATTTTTAATACCCCAATACACATTTTCATCCTGCTAATTTCGTCTAATGTTCTACACTAGACGAAATGTACCCGTACAATTCTGCGGTCATCTATCGCCTTCTTTCGGAGTATTGAATATGAATCTCTCCAGCATTCTGGTCTTCACCTCACCCGATAACATGCCCGCCCTACAATTACAGTTGTGTTCACTAGCGGGAATCGAAGTGCATTACCAATGCCACGACACCGGCCGCTTTATCCTCATTCAAGAGGCTAGTTCCAGCGAAGAGGAAATGGGTGGTCTGCAGCGCATCAAAGACCTGCCGCAGGTGAAGGCGGCGGAGATGTTTTATCACTACGTCGATGATGGAAACACGCTACCCGTCGCGCCACAGAGTGGGGAGGTGGTGTCATGGGTATAACCAGACGGGATTTCATAAAAGCCAGCATGGCCACTGCCACCGCTGCTGCGGTGGGTCTGCCAGTAAGCCAGGCTGCACTGGCTGCGGCCAAGCAAATGGAGGACGACTGGCGCTGGGATCGCGGTGTCTGTCGTTTTTGTGGTGTGGGCTGCGGTATCCAAATCGCTACCAAAGAAGGCAAAATCGTCGCCACCAAGGCCGATCCGGACTCACCGGTGAATCGCGGCATCAACTGCATCAAAGGTTATTTCAACGGCAAGATTCTTTACGGCAAAGACCGTCTCACCCAACCCCTGCTGCGCATGAAAGAGGGCAAGTTTAATAAACAGGGTGACTTCGTTGAAGTCAGCTGGGAACGCGCCTTCGACGAAATGGAAAAACAATTCCGCAAGGCCTATGACGAACTTGGCCCCACCGGCGTTGGCATCTTCGGCTCCGGCCAATACACGGTGCAGGAAGGTTACGCCGCCATGAAGCTGATGAAGGCGGGCTTTCGCAGCAACAACATCGACCCCAACGCACGCCATTGCATGGCCTCAGCGGTGGCCGGCTTTATCCAGACCTTCGGCATCGACGAACCCGCCGGCAACTATGACGATATCGAACACACCGACACTGCCATCCTCTGGGGTTCCAACATGGCGGAGATGCATCCCATCCTGTGGACACGCATCATTGACCGGCGCAGCAAACATCCCGACATGCGCATCGTTAACCTCAGCACTTACAGCAACATGTCTTCCGACATGGCTGACCTGGAAATCATCTTCCGTCCCAGCAGTGATCTGGCTATCCAGAATTATATTGCCCGCGAAATTATTAAACGCGACGCAGTGAACTGGGACTTCGTGAAAAAACATTGCGTGTTCGCCACCGGCCCCTACGACATCGGTTACGGCATGCGCAACAACAGCGACTTCGCCTTCAAAAAGGAAATGGATACGCAAGCCCAGCAACGCATGCACACCCTGGACAAATACGAGGCTATCGGTCAACGCCGCAAACCAGGCAGCAAAGTTCCACAAGAATCACAGGCGAAACCAGGCAAACACTGGCTCATCGAATTCGAGGAATTCAAAAAAGGCGTCGAACCCTACACCCTGGACTTTGTTGCCGAGCTGGCTAAGGGCGATGTCGACGAACCGCTGGATCAATTCAAGGCCAAGCTGCAGGAACTGGCCGACCTCTACGTGGATGCCCAACGCAAGGTCGTGTCCTTCTGGACCATGGGCTTCAACCAGCACCAGCGCGGCACCTGGGTCAACGAGCAGGCTTACATGAATCACCTGCTGCTGGGTAAACAGGCCATGCCCGGCAACGGTGCGTTTTCGCTCACCGGCCAGCCCTCCGCCTGCGGCACCGCGCGCGAGGTGGGCACCTTTTCCCACCGCCTGCCCGCTGACCTGGTGGTGTTCAATCCCAAACATCGCCAACATGCTGAAGACATCTGGAAGCTACCCAACAACACTCTCAATCCAAAGGTCGGTTCGCACATCACCAAGATCATGCGCGACCTGGAAGACGGCAGCATCAAATGGGCCTGGGTGCAGGTGTGCAATCCGTTTCAGGGCACCGCCAACGCCAATCACTGGATCAAGGCGGCGCGCAAGATGGATAACTTCATCGTCACCTCCGACGGCTATCCCAGCATCTCCGCCAAGGTCTCGGACTTGATTTTGCCCTCGGCGATGATCTTCGAAAAATGGGGCGCCTACGGCAATGCCGAACGACGCACTCAGTTGTGGCGTGAACAGGTACCACCCCCCGGCAACGCCCGTTCAGATGTGTGGCAGATTCTGGAATTTTCCAAACGCTTCAAACTGAAAGACGTGTGGAACGAGAAAAAAATTCCCGGCCTCAAGGCAGCGGGGTTCCGCGATGATGAAATGCCCAACGTACTCAACGAGGCACGCATCATGGGCTACAAAGACGACGACACCCTTTATGACGTGTTGTTTGCTCACAAGCGCAATAAAAAATTCGCCTGGCCCGACCCCGTCGCCAACGGCCACGACAATCACACCGTAGATTTGTTAGGTGACGGCTGGTTCGTGGAAAAGGCGCTGTTCGAAGAGTACGCCAGTTTTGGTCGTGGGCACGGGCACGACCTGGCCGACTTCGATCAGTATTTTGAAGATAAGGTTCGCGGTCTCAAATGGCCCGTGGTCAATCGCAAAGAAACCTCGTGGCGCTTTAACGGCAAGTACGATCCCTACGTCAGCAAGGGCAAGGACATCGAGTTCTACGGCCCGGCGCTGAAGAACCTGCCCAGCGGTGATCTGGATAAAATCACCAACCCCAGCAAGACCAGTCTGAAGGGCAAGGCGAAGATTTTCTTCCGCCCCTACGCCGCACCGGTTGAGCAGCCCAATAAAGATTACGATATGTGGTTATGCACCGGTCGTGTGCTGGAACACTGGCACAGCGGCACCATGACCCAACGCGTGCCAGAACTGCATCGCGCCGTACCCAATGCGCTGGTCTACATGCATCCCGGTGATGCGCAAAAACGAGGCCTTACTAATCACGGCACGGTGTGGGTGGAATCACGACGCGGTAAGGTGAAGGCAATGATCGAGACGTCGCGCCGCAATCGTTTACCGCGCGGCATGGTGTTTATCCCCTGGTTTGACGAGCGGGTGTTTATCAACAAGGTCACCCTTGATAGCACCTGCCCCATCTCCAAACAAAACGATTTCAAAAAATGCGCCGTGAAGGTTTACAAGGCATGAACATCGAGGCCCTACCCATGAATACCGTAAAAACCACACGCCGGTGCTTACCAATCATTCTGCTGACACTGGTCTTCAATGGCAACGTACTGGCGGACAAAGCCATTACCGACACCAGCCTCGGCCTGAGCAAAACCGCCGTCACCGATTCACCGCCGCCGGAACAATTCCACTACAGTAAAAACTTCCCCGGCATCGACCCGGTGTTAAAACGCGCCTACCCCGGCGCGCCACCGCAGATACCGCACAACATCGAAGCCTTCCTGCC
>CAZXZI010000057.1:12478-17608 GCA_964645165.1 uncultured Ectothiorhodospiraceae bacterium | reverse complement strand
GTTTCACCCATAGCACGGCCTAATGAAACAATGATTGAACCAATGATCCCTGATTTGGAATAGGGGAAAATGATGTCTTTGATGACTTCAAATTTTGTTGCCCCCATTGAATAAGCGGATTCCTTGAGGATGTCTGGTGTTGTGTTTATGGCATCGCGACTCAGCGCCGCCATAAAGGGAATTACCATAATGCCCAGAACCAGGCCGGCAACTAATAAAGAAATACTGTTGCCGCCAAAAATAGATGAGATAAAGGGGCCAAAATAAAACAAGGCCCACATGCCATAAATAATGCTGGGAATAGCGGCAAGTAACTCAATTGCTATGCCGAATGGTTTGGCCCAAAATTCGTTTGCAATCTCGGATAAAAATATGGCTATTCCCATGGAGATGGGAATAGAAAACAACATGGCGATAATTGTGGAAAAAATAGTGCCGACGATTAATATGGCACCGCCATAAATTATTTTGTACTGTCGGCCATCAGCCGATGAAGCGTTGCCCTTTTCATCAAAATCCTCGCCAGTATCAAATTCATCATCGATACTAAAATCGTCCTCTGCCACTATGCTGTCATCAGCGTTTGCGGCAGGGGCTTGAGCGGCATGATTAGACTCTACGTCTGGTTTTATATCATCAATGCTTGTTGGAGGAGTGGTGTCAGTGGTATTGACAGGCACCTCGACATTCCAGCGAGAGTCAACGATAAAATGCAGGCCAAATGATTCGATCGCCGGGCGGGCGGTTAAATAAAGTACGATAATCGTTGCTATTAAAACAAGAAAGACAGAATTGGCGCTAAGCCGGGAGAGGTTTCTAAATAATTTTTCCATAAATGCATTTAAACGATGTGATATTAATGATGGCCGATATTAATCGTTATTGAGTGTAAAAAATTATCAGTAACCTGAGTCCTCCACGCAAGTCACCCTTCTTTTCCAGACAAAACAGAGGTTTAGCTGGGAAAGAAGGGCGAATTATATACAGGTTTAGTGATTACTTCATGCCTTTCTTCGCCATGTAGGCCTCGACTTTTTTCACCACAGCGGCGGGTAATGCCACATATCCCAGCGTTGAGATGGTTTCAGGATGAGAGTAAGCATAGCGATAAAATGCGCCAACCTCTTTTTTCTTTGCATTTTCATCAGGTACGAGTACGAAGGTCGCTGACATGATGGGGTAGCCAGACGGGGGGTACTGAATGTTTGCATAGAAGTCTTTCTTGGGGTCAAGGTCAGCATATTTTGCGCCTGTGGCAAAAGTGGCCGGCACCGCTTCAACAAATTTATGTTCCTTGTTTTCGATCACCGCAATGCTCAGCTTATTGGAAACAGCATCGGCATAATCGACATAACCAATTGAATATGCATTTGTTTTAATGGCAGTCGAGACACCGAAATTACCTTTACCGGCAACACGGTTTTTCATCGGCCAGTTGACGGCCTTCTTAGCGCCAAAACGTTTAGCCCATGCTCGATTCATCTTTGACAAGTAGTAAGTGAAGGCAAAGGTCGTACCCGATTTGTCGGAACGATGCACAAACAGAATCTTTTTATGTGGCAGTCTTAGCCCAGGGTTTCCACTCACAATCTCCGCGGCATCCCAGTATTTGATGGTGCCCAGGGTAATCCCTTTTATCGCTGTTTCTGGCAGCTTGAGCGTGTGTACGCCTGGGATGTTATATGAAAATGTTATGGCACCGATAGCGATGGGAAACTGGCTTAAATGTTGTTTTTTCAGTGATTTTGGTTTTAATGGTTTATCGGTACCACCAAAATCCACATGGCGGGCAGAGACTTCTTTGATGCCGGCGCCGGAGCCAGTGGGTGAATAATTAACCTTGTTACCCGTCTCTTTATAGTAATCTTTTGCCCACGCCTTGTTTGCGGGGTATTGAAAGCTAGAGCCAGTCCCCTGAATCGTGCCGGCAAAAACCGGTGCCGAAGCAAGTGTGGCCAAACAACCTAGTGTGAGTAGTTTTCTTTTCATGCTCGATTTCCTCAAATGAATAAATGTTCAATTTAGTCTGAACGCGTTGGTTCAGGGTTGATGCAGGTTTAATTCAGTTCGGCAATCTTAGTTTTTGTTTGTTACAGAAATATGAAGGCGGTAAATTATTTTAAATATTCCTATAAAATCAATGCATTATAATGATATTGCAGAATTGTCGCACATTGACATGCGCGCCCATCTCAACAGGCCATCGACACGGCTGGAACATGAAATCACCATAAAGATGATAGCGGGAATGGGGCTGGTGTCGTAGCGTTTGTGGTGTACCAATCGAGGCCTGGTTCAGGTTGTCACATAACTGTCATTTTTATTCATTATTATTTTTCATACCAAAGTCTGGGCATTGTGTATCGCCCCGCGCAACTTTTGAAGCGTAGGTTACAGGTATGGGGTATTGGTACTGCTGCAAAGTGTGAGGGGTTTGATTGAGTGCAGTGTTACTAATACACTGTTTGCCATTCCACAGTGAAGTAGACAGCGGCACGGGTCGTTACGGTTAGTTGTTGTTATGCATACATGCATGAATATTTTTGTCACCGTCGCCCCAGAAAAACAGTAGAGAGGCCAGATATGGATACAGGAAATATTACGCATCACATCTCGCAACAGTTCAACGAAGAACTGGAGGATATACGTCACAAGGTATTGGCCATGGGTGGCCTGGTGGAAGAGCAGATTGAAAATGCCACGGCGGCCCTGGTGTCGGGTGATGTGGAGCAGGCGGAAGGGGTGATCAGTCACGACTATCAGGTAAATGCCTTTGAGGTGGCGATCGATGAGGAATCGATACAGATTCTGGCGCGCCGACAGCCAGCCGCGGGTGATTTGCGCCTGATCGTCGCGGTGATCAAGACCATCACCGATCTGGAGCGCATGGGGGATCAGGCCGAAAAAGTGGCGCGCATGGCCGTGCATCTGGCTGATATGGAACGGCCGAAGAATCAGTACAGCGAACTGGAACACTTGAGTGAGCAGGTGCGCAAAATGTTGCGCGGCGCATTAGATGCCTTCGCGCGCATGGATGCAGAAGCCGCGGCGGCAGTGGCGCAGAAGGATCTGAAGGTCGACGCGGAATACGATTCCATCATGCGGCAGATGATCACCTTTATGATGGAAGACCCGCGCACGGTAAAACGCACTTTGGATACCATGTGGTCGGCGCGTGCGCTGGAACGTATTGGCGATCACGCCCGTAATATTTGCGAATACGTGATTTATTTGGTGAAAGGTAAAGACGTGCGCCACATCAGCCTGGAAGAGTTGTCGAAAGAGGCGAGTGAATAACGCTGAGATTTAGCGTGGGGAGTGGGCGGCTCGTTGGGTGTGTCCACCCTGTGGCCTTTGTTAACTTGGCAATTCAATAGATCGTTCTGATCTATTGAATTGGCGCTCGCGAAATACTGGCGCAACTGTGCGAAGTTGCTGGTATTTCACGGGCTTGCATTGGCTTGCGCCCATGGCGGCACATCCGTGTGCCGCACTATTAACCCGGCAACCTTAATTACCGGGTCAATGGTTGTCTTTGAGCCACTGCGCCACACGCTTGGCAAAGTAAGTCAGCACCCCATCGGCTCCGGCACGTTTAAAGCCCAGTAGGGATTCCATGATCACCGCCTTCTCATCCAGCCAACCGTTTTGTGCGGCGGCCATGATCATCGCGTATTCGCCACTTACTTGATAGGCATAGGTCGGCGCGCCGTACTGATCTTTGATGCGGCGAACAATATCAAGATAGGGCATGCCGGGTTTGATCATCACCATGTCCGCGCCCTCGTCCAGATCCATACCCACTTCCCACAGTGCTTCGTCACTGTTGCCGGGATCCATTTGATAAGTGTATTTGTTGCCTGTGCCTAGATTGGCCGATGAACCCACCGCATCACGAAATGGTCCATAAAAACTCGACGCATATTTTGCGGCATAAGCCAAAATACGCGTGTGAATGTGTCCGTTGGCTTCCAGTGCTTCACGAATTGCACCGATCCGCCCATCCATCATGTCAGAAGGTGCCACTACATCCGCGCCGGCTTCGGCATGCGATACGGCTTGCTTGACCAATACTTCAACGGTTTCGTCATTCATCACATAACCGGTATCGTCGATGAGGCCGTCTTGGCCATGCGTCGTGAAAGGATCCAACGCAACGTCAGTAATAACCCCAAGTTCGGGATGTGCCGTTTTAATTGCACGTACTGCACGTTGCGCGAGTCCTTCCGGGTTAAAGGCTTCACGGGCATCCAGTGATTTTGCATCTACAGGGGTTACCGGGAACAATGCAACAGCGGGAACACCCAATGCCACCAGCTCATCCGCTTCTTTGAGTAATTCATCGATACTGACACGTTCAACGCCCGGCATGGAGGGAACAGCCTCGCGCTGCCTTTTACCTTCGAGCACAAACATGGGGTAAATCAGATCATCCACCGACAGACGGGCTTCACGCATCAAGCGACGGCTAAAGTCATCGCGGCGCATGCGACGCATACGAACCTTGGGATATCGACCTTTTCCGGTTTCAAGTTTACTCATGATCCAACTCCCTACGTGACGGAATGCGTATTAAGCTATGTTGTGCGTATTGGTCTGGTTGCCGTTGCTAAACAGATAAAGGTGGCTGAAAGAGCGTTTCTTCGTACCCGCAGTGATGATTACGGGTAAAAGCCCCTGGTTTGTAATTTGTAGCGAACAATTTACCACGAGAAAGGGCCTGTAAAACAAATCGGGCACACAAGTAACCTTGTGTGCCCGATTGTAATAGCGCCCCCTGCTGGAAACAAGCCAGGGGGTGAGCTGTTCTATCGTCTAATGCAGCATTAACTAGTGCTTAACGACGTTTTTTGGCTCTTGCTTTCTTCTTAGTTGCTTTCTTCTTAGCAACCTTTTTCTTAGCTGTTTTCTTCTTCACAGCCTTTTTCTTAGCTGTTTTCTTCTTTACAGTCTTTTTCTTAGCTGCTTTTTTCTTAGTTTTGCGTTTAGCTACCTTTTTCTTGGCAGTTTTCCGCTTAGCAACTTTTTTCTTGGCTGCTTTTTTCTTGGTCTTACGTTTAGCTACCTTTTTCTTTGCGGTTTTCCGCTTGGCAACCTTTTTCTTGGCTGTTTTCTTCTTCACAGCCTTTT
>CAZXZI010000057.1:0-12378 GCA_964645165.1 uncultured Ectothiorhodospiraceae bacterium | reverse complement strand
GCGGTTTTCCGCTTGGCAACCTTTTTCTTGGCTGTTTTCTTCTTCACAGCCTTTTTCTTTGCTGTTTTTCTTACGGCTTTTTTCTTAGCCGTGGTTTTTTTCTTAACGACCTTTTTCTTGGCCGCACTCTTACGAGCTTTCTTTTTCACCGCCATGGTATTTGCCTCCTTAGTGGCACCGTTGCTTGATTGTAAAGATGGTACTTCTGAGTCTGTTTCGGTTACATTCAAAACTTCTTTAGCTTTTTGCTCTAATTTAGTTGTTTTTTCAAAAGTTTCCACCTTTGAAGGTAAATCTATTTGCATTTTTTTAAGGCTGGGTACTTCTAGTTTGCTAAATTTTACTTGTGACTCTTCAATTGCTTTGCATAATCGGACAAAGACCCGATCAATGTCACCGCTTCCATCTATGCTCGTTAGTTTTCCCTGTATCTGATAATGCTTGACCATAGGCGCTGTTTGCATTTCAAAAACACGCAAACGATTGCCAATCGTTTCTTCATTATCATCTGCACGGTGGTGCAGTGTCCCGCCGCATAAATCGCAGTGGTCGTCCATTTTTGGCGGTGACGTATAGATGTTGTACATCTGTCCGCATGATCTGCAGGTACGTCGCCCTGAAATACGTTGTATCAGAAGGTCAAAATCCACGTTGATTAAGATGGCAGACTGTAATGGGCGACTCATACGATTCAAAATGGTGTCGAGTGCCGCTGCCTGGGGTAAATTGCGTGGGAATCCGTCGAGAATGAAGCCCTCTTGAGTGTCTGCGTCGTTTAAGCGCTCTTCTATCATGCCTAGCACAATTTGATCCGATACCAATTGGCCGTCATCCATTGCCGCTTTAGCTTGTAATCCGAGTGGTGTTCGTGCGGCGACGGCGGTACGTAGCAGGTCGCCAGTGGAAATCTGCGGAATCTTGTACTTAACAACTAACTTCTTTGCTTGTGTGCCCTTTCCGGACCCAGGTGCGCCGATCAGTACGATCCTCAACTCGGCAGCCTCCTTTCTATTTAAGCTGGCTGTATTTATTTAATCGGTACTTCAATGCCAGCCATCATGAGTGACATATTTCGTAAAATCACAGCAAACTATCTTCGTGCGATGCGTTAACAACAAAAATATTTTAACAAGTTGCTTCAAAACGCGAGCAACAATAGTTCGTTTACTTACGTTCGCGCTAAACCTACTCTTAAGTTATTAGGTAAGTCAATACTTTGCACAATGAAATTTATTGTTAATGGAAGAGCTTATCGGTGTATTTTGCAGTGTGGATAACGCCGAAGAGTTTTTAAGCGTGGATGCGCAGGACGCGTTCAATTTTCGGTGTGCGTTTTTAATACTGTATTTATAGACTAAAACAGCATAACTTGTGTGCAGTCTTTAACTGGCAACATTATTATGAATGGGTTTCTTTTGCATTTGATGAGTAATTTTATAACTTTGGGAGAGATATGACATGGCAAAAAAAAATGCCTTTTATGCACAATCGGGCGGCGTCACTGCGGTGATAAATGCGAGCGCATGCGGGCTGATAGAAACAGCACGCAAACATAAAGATAAAATCGGCAAGGTCTACGCCGGTCGAAATGGCATCATCGGTGCGTTGACAGAGGATCTGATAGACACCAGCAAGGAGTCCGCACGGGATATTGCAGCGTTACGACACACGCCTTCCGGTGCTTTTGGCTCTTGTCGATACAAATTGAAGGGGTTGGATGCGAATCGTGCCGAATATGAACGGCTGATTGAGGTATTTGCTGCTCACAATATCGGTTATTTCTTTTATAACGGCGGCGGTGACTCTGCTGATACCTGTTTGAAGATTTCTCAGCTGTCTAAATCCATGGGTTACCCCATTCAGGCCATTCATGTGCCAAAGACCGTGGATAATGACTTGCCGATCACTGATAACTGTCCGGGTTTTGGTTCTGTGGCTAAATACATCGCAGTCTCTACGCGTGAAGCGAGTTTTGACGTGGCATCGATGTGTAAAACGTCTACTAAAGTGTTCGTGTTGGAGGTGATGGGGCGTCACGCGGGTTGGATTGCAGCAGCGGGTGGCATGGCTTCTACTGAAAATTGTGAAATCCCGGTGATAATCCTGTTTCCTGAAGTGGACTTCAACAAGACTAAGTTCCTCAAGGCCGTTGATAATAACGTGAAGAAATTTGGTTATTGTTCCGTGGTCGTTTCGGAAGGCGTGCATGACAGCGATGGCAAGTTCCTCGCCGATCAGGGTTTGAAAGATGCCTTTGGCCATGCCCAGCTCGGTGGTGTGGCACCAGTGATAGCCAATATGGTGCGCGAAGGTCTTGGCTACAAATATCACTGGGCGGTTGCCGACTATCTGCAACGTGCAGCGCGTCACATTGCCTCCAAGTCAGATGTTGATCAAGCTTATGCCATGGGTAAGGCTGCGGTAGAACTGGCATTGAAGGGCGAAAACTCGGTGATGCCTACAGTGGTGCGCAAATCCAACAAGCCTTACAAATGGACCATCGGTATGGCTAAGCTATCCCGCGTGGCAAACGTGGAAAAAATGATGCCCAAGAGCTTCATTACTAAAGATGGCTTTGGCATCACCAATAAATGCCGTGAGTATCTTGAGCCGCTGATGCGGGGTGAAGATTATCCACCTTATGGCAAGGATGGCATGCCTAAATACGTACAGCTGAAGAAAGTGGCTGTTCCAAAGAAGCTTGATAACGAATTTGAGGTGAAATAATTGGACTATTTTGTAGTTGAGGATAGTCGTTCAGAATAAGAGTCCAAAGTAATAGCTCAGAAAAAAGCCGGTCAATGACCGGCTTTTTTTGTTTGAGTTTTTGTTGTCAGGACTCGCCGTTAAGCTAAGCAATCAGCGGCACGATCAGCAGAGCCACGATGTTCATGATCTTGATCAGCGGGTTGATGGCCGGGCCGGCGGTATCCTTGTAAGGATCGCCGACGGTATCACCGGTAATCGCTGCCTTGTGTGCATCAGAACCTTTGCCGCCGAAGTTGCCGTCTTCGATGTATTTTTTGGCGTTGTCCCAGGCACCGCCGCCGGTGGTCATGGAGATAGCAAGAAACAGACCGGTGACAATGGTGCCGATGAGTACGCCGCCGAGGGCTTCTTTGCCGAGGACGAGGCCGACTAAAATAGGTGTAAGCACCGGCAGCAGGGAAGGCACAATCATTTCCTTGATGGCGGCGACGGTCAGCATGTCTACAGCGCGGGAATAGTCAGGGGTTTGGGTGCGATCCATGATCCCCGGCATTTCCTTGAACTGACGACGTACCTCGTTAACGATACCGCTTGCTGCACGGCCCACGGCTTCCATGGCAAAGGCGGCGAACAGATAGGGAATGAGGCCGCCAATAAAGAGCCCGATGATGACCATGTGGTTGGAGAGATCGAAGTTGAGCACACCGCTACCCTCTCGCGTTAAGGCTGTGGTGTAGTCAGCGAACAGTACAAGAGTGGCAAGCCCTGCGGAACCAATAGCATAACCCTTGGTGACCGCCTTGGTGGTATTGCCCACCGCATCCAGCGCATCGGTAACCTTGCGCACCTCGGCAGGTAGGTCTGCCATTTCCGCAATCCCGCCAGCATTATCGGTGATCGGGCCATAGGCATCGAGAGCGACGATGATACCGGTCATGGAAAGCATTGCAGTGGCAGCGATGGCGACGCCATAAAGTCCCGCCAATTCATGTGCGCCCCAGATGGACAGGCAGACCGCCAATACGGGAAAAGTGGTGGCCTTCATGGAGACACCCAGCCCAGCAATGACATTGGTACCGCCACCGGTGGTCGCGGCCTCGGCGATGCGTCGCACCGGAGCGAATTCAGTTGCGGTGTAGTATTCAGTAATGACCACCATGGCGACCGTTAGGGCTAAGCCAATGAGTGAAGCACCATACAATTGCGCAACGCTATAGGGCAGGTTCTCGCCCATCATCTGATCAGTGATGAAGTAGAAAGCGATTGCCGAGAGTGCTGCTGAAATGATAGCGCCGCGGTACAGGGCGCCCATAATCTTTCCGCCTTCTTTGATCTTGACGAAATAGGTGCCGACGATGGAGGCAAAGATGGAGGCACCGCCTAGTACCAATGGATAAAGGATGACGTTGCTACCGGCCTCCTTCAATACCAGACTGCCCAACAACATGGTGGCGACGATGGTGACCGCGTAGGTCTCAAACAGGTCAGCGGCCATGCCGGCGCAGTCGCCCACATTGTCACCCACATTATCGGCAATCACTGCCGGGTTGCGTGGGTCGTCTTCGGGAATGCCGGCTTCGATCTTACCCACGATGTCAGCGCCAACGTCAGCACCCTTGGTGAAGATGCCGCCGCCGAGTCGGGCGAAGATGGAAATCAGCGAACCGCCAAAGGCCAGCCCAACCAGGGCATGTATCGGATCCTGCACGTTCATGCTCAGGAGGATAGAGTAATAACCGGCCACCCCAAGCAGCGCCAGTCCTACGACGAGCATGCCGGTGATAGCGCCGCCGCGGAAAGCCACGGCAAGCCCCGCATTGAGACCATTACGCGCCGCCTCGGCAGTTCGCGAGTTAGCCCGCACAGAAACATTCATGCCGATGAAGCCGGCCATGCCAGAGAAGACGGCGCCGATGATGAAGCCGATGGCTGTGGTCACATTGAGCGCAAACAAGATAACCACTGCGAGCAAGGCGCCGACGACCGCGACGGTCATGTATTGTCGCTTGAGAAACGCTGACGCGCCCTCTTGGATCGCCTTGCCGATGCGCTGCATCTCGTCATTGCCTTGCGGCAGTGTGAGAATGCGGAAAGCCGAAAAAATGCCATAGAGAATAGCGGCGCCAGCTGCAATGAGTGAGAACAACAGCTCTTCGTTCATGATGTCTCCCCTGTTGAGGTGTAGAAATATCGTTAAGTATGCATCCTACGCTTAAATTTTCGCGGGTCTATCGTGACTTTTTTATCCGCATATGGAATCGACTGATGGTTTTACTAAGCGTTGATTTCTCAGTCAGAGTAAAGGACGCATGACTGCGGAATTTCTTGGGCATGGCACCCCGGCAGCTCAGTTTCTCAGCCACTCTAACTGCGGTATAATGGCGCTACAGCAGTGGTAGCATAGTAATCCAGCACGATTTATTCACGGGCTTTTACTCGAATGTCTGGTTCGATTCAGAGATGGATATTTACGTGCAGGAAAAATTAAACACGGAGGGACCGCATGTCGGCTCCTCCGTGCCTTAGTTGGAAACGGACCCCTTTAGGGCCTTCTTAAGCAATAGCGTTAGGAGAAGCAGATGAACCTTGATCGAGTTAGCCCCGGTATTGACGTGCCCAACGATATCAACGTCATCATCGAGATACCGGCCCATAGTGACCCGGTGAAGTATGAAGTGGATAAAGAGAGCGGTGCCATGTTTGTGGACCGTTTCATGAGCACAGCGATGCACTATCCCTGTAATTACGGCTACGTGCCTCATACCTTGTCTGATGATGGTGACCCGGTGGATGTATTGGTCGTTACCCCCCACCCGCTGATTAGCGGTTCGGTGGTGCGTTGTCGCCCCGTCGGTGTATTGAAAATGACCGACGAGTCTGGCGATGATGCCAAGGTGCTGGCGGTGCCCGTGGATAAGCTTTATATCGGTAACAAACACGTGAATGGTACGGAAGACATGCCCAGGCTGTTGCTGGATCAGATCTCCCATTTCTTTGAGCACTACAAAGACCTCGATGAAGGCAAGTGGGTGCGGGTCGACGGCTGGGCCGGTGTTGAAGAGGCCAAGCAGGAGATTATGTCCAGCATCGAGCTGTATAACACCGCTCCCGAGAAGCCGAACTTCTAATGAAAATTTGTATTGTTTCCGACAGCCACGACAATCGCCGCCTGCTGGAAATTGCAGTGAAGGATGCCAAGCAGCGCGGCGCCGAAGCCGTGCTGCATTGCGGAGATGTTGTTGCGCCCACTACGCTACGCGTATTGCAAAAGTTTGATTTACCCGTGCATGTTATTCACGGTAATAACACCGGCGATATGTATGCAATGGCAATGTTGTCCAATGACCCTGATAGTGTGATCCATTATCACGGCCAGGACACGGGGTTGGAGCTGGCAGGACGCAAAATTTTCATCGTGCATTACCCGCACTATGCACGTGCGATGGGTGCCACTGGCGATTGGGACGTGGTGTGTTGCGGACATGATCATTGTGCCGAGATAGACAGCATTGCCACGGTGAAAGATTCGCAAACCCTGTTCATCAATCCTGGGACGGTGGCTGGTGTTGGCGCGCAGCCCACCTATGTTTTTGGCGACCTGGCCGACATGCAGTTTGAGATTATTTCTGTGCCAATTGATCCCAATATGGCCTACAACATGCCGCACGTCACGGCGCACACTTGAAAACAAACAGGATAGAGCAATGAGCAAATCAAAAGCCTCTGAAAGCACTTATGCCGATGAAAGCCCCATTCACGGCAAAGGCCTATTCGCCGCACGGAAGATTGCCAAAGGTGAAATTCTTGGCACTGTGTCTGGCAAATGGACCAAACGCAACGGCCCGTACGTATTGTGGGTGGAAGAAGACAAGGGCTTTCGTGTTGAATGTGATTTTCGCTTCATCAATCACAGCAATAAACCTAATGCCGCCTATTACGACACTTTAGAGGTGTGTGCATTGAGGGATATTAAGCCGGGCGAAGAAATTACCCATGATTATCAGTCTGACGGAGAGTTTGAGTAACAACTTTTTTGATTGGGCAAGATGGTTGATTGAACTACAGACGCAGCATGCTCCCTTCAGCCTATTTCCAGCAGGATCAAATTAGCGCAGTAAAAGCACCTCGTTCTGCTGGTTAGTCGTGTAAACCTTGTGATCGAATTGATGATGGGCCTTTTGCGTCCCTGTGTTGTTAATAATCTTTTTGAGCACCTCTAGTCCCTCATTGTAGCGAGCCCCTGAGCGCGGAAAGCAGGTTAGAGGCAGACATTGCAAACGCAAATTAGTGACAGTCCCTAGCCACAGCGGCTGCTCTCCCGGAGTTACACGAGTGTCAGTGGACCAGAAACGTAAAACCCAATATTGTTTTCCATCATTCAGCACCAAGAATAAAGACTCGTGATGACCGTTGTGTATTTGCGGCAATACCGGCAGTTTGGCCGGGCTGGCATCCGGGGCGAACCAATACATGACATTGCGTGGCGTGACTGGAGTCGGCTTGTGCCAGCCTTTGGCCTGCAAAGTTGCTTGTAGTTGTTTTATGTCTCCCACGAACTGAATATTTAGCGACTGTTCCTTTTCACCTTCCAGATCAATACGGAAGGCTGGCTGCTGTTGCCAGGCCGTTGACCACCATGCTGCCTGCGCCAGGGTTTGTTGGTGGTGTTGGATGGCGTATCGCGCCAGGTCTGGTTTCATGCTCTGAGAAATATGCCAACTACCTACGATAAGTAAGCTCAAAAAGCTTACGACTAAAATGCCCTGGTTTGTTTGTTGTTGGTGCAGGCTTGCTGGCTGAGGTAAACCTTGTGGTAAATGATAGTGGCGGGCGATGGCCAGAAGGGCGACCCAGGACATACCGAGTCCAATGCCCGCAGCGACGTCGGCTAACCAGTGCGCCCCAAGGTAAAGGCGAGAAAGGGCGATGCCACCGATTAATACGCTGCCGCAGGCATAGCTCAGCCAATGCCAACGGGCTGGCAAGTTTGTGGCGATAAGCATGGCGAGATAGCCGTAGACCACAACGCTTAATGTGGCGTGGCCACTGGGAAAACTATAGCTATCGATGCCGTTGTAGAGGTCGATGGGTCGCGAGAAATGCAGGCTCGCCTTCAAGACAGCCACGGCGGCCAGTGCAAAACCTACACTGCTCAGCCAGTACAAGCTTTCTTGCCAGTGACGTTTCCACAGCTGATAAAGCATAACGCCTGCCACTACGCTGAGGATGACCGTGCTATCGCCCAAGGCGCTTAGCCCCACCATGACCTGATCGGCGAGCGGAGTGCGTAATCCTTGAAGCAGTTGATAGAGACCGTAACCGGCACTGACCAGCGGATCATGGGTCAACACATCCTCCAGTACGCCGAGGAATAACCAACCGCCACTTAATAGAATTAAAAACCAAACCAACAATGCTGGTGAGGCGTGACGTTGTGGATCAAACAGGCCATTAACCAGCCAGGCCAACCAACGATTACGTTGCCCCTGATGCAGCAGTATTTCGCCCCAGCGCTGTGCACGGGGTTGCAGCCATTGATATAGCCTTCGAACGAACCAAAATAGCAGCCAGAATAAAACCAATAGCAACGCGAGCAGTAATGCGAGCCGTCCGGCTACTTCACCGGCGATGGCCATCGAAGCGCCGAAGGCCATACCCGGTAACAAATAGGCCGGCGCCCAGGCGAGAGCGGAGAGCAGGTTGACGGCAAAAAAACGCTGCGCAGGCATGTCCAGCATACCGGCCACCACTGGGAGCACCGGACGCACCGGGCCAATGAAACGTGCGATGACCACGCTCTTGCCACCATGACGCTGGAAGAAGTCTTCGCCCCGCGCCAGCATCTCAGGATGACGACGAAAGGGCCACATCTGCCGCAGTTGTTGGTGGTAGTGGCGCCCCAGAAAATAACTTAGGCCATCACCCAATAGGGCACCGAGTACGGCCTGAAAAAAAGTGCTCCAGAAGTCCAATGCGCCAGCGGCGATCAGTGCCCCGACCCCGAACATCATCATGGCTCCCGGCACAATCAGTCCCACCACCGCCAGCGACTCGCTCAGCGCCACCGCAAACACTACCAGGCCCGCCAGCTGCGGATGCTGGCCAATCCAGGCAAGTAATTGATGAAGCCAGTCGATCATAGGGATTGTGATTGTCTCTTGGTGTTTTGACGCGATTGAAGATGACTGACGATATCTTTATTTGGGTTCATAGGTGGCGTGAAAAATAAGGGCAAGCATGGTGCATAGTTTAACAACCTGCTTTCCGTGCTGGCTATACGTGTCCGGTCGATTATTCATAGAGCCAAAGGAAAAGCGGTTGCGGGTATAAGAGAAGATTAAAGCTTATGTCTGGGGTATGATTTCCTGCCGATAAATGGCGGCGTTCACTCCATCCTTTTTGTTGTGTGTACATTTTATCTGGCGCAAAGCCCTATGTGAATGCCAGTCGCGGATAGCGATGAAGTAACAGATGGGAAAAGGGCATTTGTCGCCCTAATTTTTTTGCAGTAGACAAACGTTCCCAGCAGGGAGATGACGCAGAAGGCAATGGCATCTAACATAAAATCACTTCTTAATAGACAGGATCAGCGGGTTTTCGTACTGGCGGTTTTTGGCTTTCTATGTCTTTCATTGCTGGCGATCTGGTACCCACGTTTTCCTGCTATGCAGGATTATCCCCAACATCTTTTTATGGCATATGTTCTGTCTGACCCTAATAGCTCACTGCTTAACTGGGCTGAATATTATATGTCGGAGTATCTATTTGGGCCCTATTCACTTTTTTTTCTGATTGTGGGGCCGTTGGCAAAAGTCATACCCATAGAAAGTGCAGGAAAGGTTTTTATTTCACTCACTCTATGTCTGGTAGCAGCGTTAGCGTTTGCCTGGAATTTTTCACGTGATAAAGAATTCCCGGCTTGGTCATTACTGATGTTGTTTCCCTTATTTTTTACCCAGGTTTACTACATGGGGTTCACCAATTTTCTGATCTCCATTCCTATTTTATTTTTATTGTTGCTCTTGCACGAACGAGCGGTAACAGCTCCGGTAAATGCTCGTATAGCCATCGGATATTTGATATTTTCCGGGCTTTTGTTTCTCTCGCATCCATATTCGGTACTGGTTTATATTGTCTTATCCTGTGCGATCAGTGGTTGGTGCCGGAAAAATAAAGAGTATTTTTACGTAAGCCTTATTGGACCGAGCGTAATGCTAATAATATTTGCACTGTGGTATGTAAGCACATTTAATGATCTGAGTGTGTCGCAGCAAGGCGACGTGTTTTTTAGTTGGTTGTCACCTAGCCGATTATTGGAATATCTTTTATTGCCATTTGTGGGTATGCGTCTGACCGGTGGGGTAAATTATGTTGTGCTGATCCTTTGGTTGTCGGTCGCGGGACTATTTTTGAAGGCGGGTTATGCTTCTAAAGTTGCTGTTATTTATCGATCGCCTGCCAGCGTGATGCTGCTATCAACCCTATTAGGTTATTTTTTTCTGCCCTTTTTTCTGGGGGACTATTCTTATTTTAATCTTAGGATGTCGCTGATTTGTTATTTTCTTATGGCATTGTTGCTTGCCAATGTGAAGTTTCGCCAGCGGGCGCGCGCAGCACTGGTTTCTCTGCTAAGTATGATTATGCTGCTGGTGATCAATACGCAAATTACCCTATCTGCGGAAACGGAAAAGTTGTTACCTCTACTTAAAGTAATGAAGAAGAATGCTGCGGTGGCAGCTATCTATAGTCATGCTTCCTCAGAGGTCATTGATAAGGTCTACTTTGATCAGTTTCATGCTCACGACCATTTTTATTATCACGTTCTTGTGGGAGGTGGCGTGGCAGCGTCACTGTTCCCGAGTAATTTTAACCCGGTAAATCTCAAACAAAATATTTCAATGCCGGACGTTTCGAAAAATCCGGCGCGTTATCGGTACATTCTTGTGCGGGGAAAGAATGCTGGCAATATTTCCTTGCGGAAAACCCATCAGTTAGTAGTGAATTCTCCACCGTGGACGCTCTTTGAGCGAGCACGATAGGGTAGGGAATCTCTGATTGATTCTGGGACAACGAGATTTCAGCCGCAAGATCGTGTTTCATGAATTGATCAGCGGTTCCTTAGGGAATTCGATTCTGTGGACGTCAGCCAGGCGTGTTGTGCTCCACCCAGTGGGAGCCTTTCCCGGTTTGTTCCTGTTTCCAGAACGGCGCCCGTGTTTTTAATTCTTCAATCAGATAGCGACAGGCCGGAAACGAGTCGCTTCGATGCACAGACCACACGGCAAGCAGCACGATGGGGTCGTTGGGTTGTATTTTGCCGTAGCGATGAATGATCAACGTATCCAGAATATCCCAACGTTCCATGGTTTCGCTGGAAATGGCGGAGAGGTGTTTTTGGGTCATTGCCGGATAGTGCTCCAACGTCATGGCCTGCACGTCGTTGCCGTCATTGAAATCGCGCATTGTGCCGATGAAGATGGCGGTGGCACCAAACTTACCCGCCAATTCTGGATTGTCATTTTGGTAGGCTTGAAGTTCCTGCCAGGGATCGAAAGCCTCTTTGCGTAATTGTACCGATTCGCGTAAGTCCACCGTCATGATCAGCCCCCCGTCACCGGTGGAAAAAAAGCCACTTCATCACCGTCTTTTACGGCATCGTCAAGGTCGGCGTATTCCATGTTGATGGAGACCAGCATGTTGTCGATGCGTTCGTGATTGTCGGTGACGGCATTCCACACATCGGCCACCGTGCTGATGCTGTCGGCATTTAAGCTGGCATCAGCTTTGCCTATGGTTTCCCGTAGGCTGGCGAAGAATTTGACGGTGATACTCATGTTTCTTTGGGTACAGGCTCGGTATTCGGCTCCGTGAGTGTTATAAACAGTATACTTCGTTTTCGACAAATTTTTTCTGGAAACTTTTTCAAAAAGGTATGCGGGCAAAAAATATGGATAAAGACCCTTCCAAACTCACCCATTTCAACAATGCCGGTGAGGCCCACATGGTAGACGTGGGCGATAAAGCCGTGACCCAACGTGTCGCCGTGGCCGAAGGCCGCATCACCATGATGCCTGAAACCCTGCAATTCATCGTCAGCGGCCAACATGGCAAGGGTGACGTGCTGGGCATTGCGCGGGTCGCCGGTATCATGGCCGCGAAAAAAACCTCAGAATTAATTCCCTTGTGTCACCCGCTGGCGATCACCAAGGTGGCCGTAGACTTGGAAGCGGATGAAAAAATCAATGCGGTGATCTGTCGGGCTACGGTGCACACCAGTGGTCAAACCGGCGTGGAAATGGAAGCGCTTACCGCAGTACAGATTGCACTTCTAACTGTTTATGACATGTGTAAGGCGGTAGATCGGGGCATGGTGATTAGTGATGTGTGTTTATTGGAGAAGCGAGGTGGAAAATCGGGGCATTGGAAGCGTGCTTGAATAAAATGGACTTCGCCTTTGCAGCGGGTGCGGATATCTAACGGTATTGGAGTAAATAGTTAGTATTTGACGATATCGGGACGTTCACCATACTCAATATAATAGAAAAGCAGCCACTAACGGTTGAATCGAAGGGTGCACCGCTGTTTATGTGCCCCCTGACTTAAGCGATTTGTATGGTTACGTTCCTTCTTTGCACTATATCCTGTTGGCACCTTAGGCTTTTATTACTT
>CAZXZI010000056.1:0-17773 GCA_964645165.1 uncultured Ectothiorhodospiraceae bacterium | reverse complement strand
ATGCCAGCCGTGGTGAGCAGGTGGAGATCATCAAGCTTTACGGCTCCATGGAATTGGCACCGCTGGTGGGTCTGGCTGATCGCATCGTCGACGTGGTGGACACCGGCAACACCCTGCGCGCCAACGGACTGGAACCTTTCGAACACATCGCGGACATCAGCTCACGGCTCATCGTCAACAAGGCGGCGATGAAGATGAAACACGTGCGGGTGAAGGCCTTGATCGAGCAAATCAGCGAGGCAGTGGGGTAGTGAATTACGCCGTGCTTGCCGTTGAAAGTTTTGTGTCTTTTGAGGCGGGAACCAGACAGGAACTCAACACGTGAACATCAAACGACTCAACAGCGCTGACACCAGCTTCTGGCAACAACTCGATGCCTTGCTGGCTTGGGAGTCAGTGTCCGATCAGGCCGTAAACGACACCGTTACCGGCATTATCGTCGACATTCGCGGCCGTGGCGATGCCGCGCTGGTAGAATACACCAATCGTTTTGATCGCATGTCGGTCACGGGCATCAGCGAGCTGGAGATTCCTGGCGCGCGTTTGCAACAGGCGCTGGACGGCTTGCCCGCGGATCAGCGCAAGGCACTGCAAACGGCCGCCGACCGCGTGCGTGCCTATCACGAGCATCAAAAACAGGATTCCTGGAGTTACACCGAAGCCGATGGCACCCTGCTGGGTCAGCAGGTTACCGCACTGGATCGCGTCGGCCTGTACGTGCCCGGCGGCAAAGCGGCCTATCCATCATCGGTGCTGATGAACGCCATTCCCGCCAAAGTGGCCGGCGTGAAAGAACTGATCATGGTGGTGCCGACACCCGATGGCGAAATCAATGAGCTGGTGTTTGCGGCGGCGGCGATTTGCGGTGTGGATCGCGTGTTCACCGTGGGTGGTGCACAGGCCGTGGCGGCACTGGCCTATGGCACAGAGGCCGTGCCGCAGGTAGACAAGATCGTCGGCCCCGGCAACATCTACGTGGCCACCGCCAAGCGGCACGTGTTCGGCACCGTGGGTATCGACATGATCGCCGGGCCCTCAGAAATTCTGGTGGTATGCGACGGTCAAACCGACCCGAACTGGATCGCCATGGATTTATTTTCGCAGGCCGAACACGACGAAGACGCGCAATCGATTTTGCTCTGTCCTGACGCCGACTATCTTGACAAAGTGCAGGCCAGCATCGAAAAACTGCTGCCGGATATGCAGCGCGCGGAGATGATTAGTACCTCGCTGAAAGACCGTGGCGCACTGATTCAAGTGAAAGATATGGACGAAGCCGTGGCCGTGGCCAACCACATTGCGCCCGAGCATCTCGAACTCTCCGTGGCCGATCCCCAGGCCATGGCCAAAAAGATCAGGCACGCCGGGGCGATTTTCATGGGTCGTTACACCGCTGAGGCGCTGGGCGATTACTGTGCCGGACCGAATCATGTGCTGCCGACCTCACGCACCGCACGCTATTCCTCGCCGCTGGGCGTCTACGATTTTCAGAAACGCTCCAGCCTGATTATGTGTTCGGCGGACGGTGCCTCAGAATTGGGCAAAGTGGCCTCGACCCTGGCGCGTGGCGAAGGGCTGGAAGCGCATGCGCGTTCGGCCGAATACCGCATAAAAAAGTGACGAGTATCAAGTGGCGAGTTACTAGGAAAACCTGAATGTCTGACTCGAAACTCGCCTCTAGTTCCTCGGTACTGGCGCGCATAGCGCGCTGGGTGCGCCCCGAAGTCCGCGCCCTGTCTGCCTATCACGTGCCGCCGTCGGCCGATTTCATTAAGCTGGATGCGATGGAAAATCCTTATCAATGGCCGGAAGCAATGGTGGAAGAATGGCTCGCCGTGCTGCGCGACGTCAGTCTCAATCGTTATCCCGATCCGTCGCCCGACGGCCTCAAGGCCAGCCTGGCTGAGGCAATGGGCGTGCCTGCGGGTCAGGACGTGATATTGGGCAATGGTTCCGATGAGCTGATTCAGATGATCGCCCTAACTCTGGCTCAACCGGGGCGGGTGGTGCTGGCGCCGGACCCCAGCTTCTTGATGTACAAAATCATCGCCACCTTCACCGGAATGGATTATGTGGGGGTGCCGCTGGCGGAGGATTTCTCGCTGGATCTGGACGCCATGCTCACCGCCATCGGGCAGCATCAGCCTGCTGTGGTATTTCTCGCCTATCCGAATAATCCCACCGGCGATCTGTTTGACCGAGACGCGGTGCGCGCGGTGATCGAGGCCAGCCCCGGCCTGGTGGTGGTGGACGAGGCCTATCACGCCTTTGCGGGTGACTCGTTCATGGGTGAGCTGGGTTCTGGTAGCGGAAAGTACGATAATCTGGTGGTGATGCGCACCGTTTCCAAAATGGGCCTGGCCGGCCTGCGCCTGGGCCTGCTGGCGGGGCCAAGTGAATGGCTGACGGAGTTCGATAAAACCCGTCTGCCCTACAACATCAACGTACTGACCCAAGTAAGTGCGGAGTTTGCGCTCACTCACCGGGAGGTGCTGGATACGCAAACCCGGCAGATTTGTGCTGACCGCGACACGCTGATGGCGGAATTACAGGCACTGGACGGGGTCGACCCCTTTCCCAGCCGGGCTAATTTCATCCTGTTCCGCGTCGAGCGCGCCAGTGAGGTGTTTGAGTCACTGAAGGCGCAGGCTGTGCTGATCAAAAACATGGGCGCGGAGACCGGGCCGCTGACCCAATGTCTGCGGGTTACGGTGGGGGCGGAGGAGGAAAATACCGCCTTTTTGCGGGCGCTGGAAAGCAGTGTCTAGGAACGAGTGTCGAGGAGCTAGGAAAACATCCCTCTTTTTTCCTCTGGCCTAGTCCCTCGCTACTCGATACTGGTCAAACAAACCGTTAAACTGCGCAGTTCAATCAATAATTTACCAGGGCGAGAGCCGGAGACAAACCATGGCTGACCGTAAGGCCACGATAAAACGCGATACGCTGGAAACGCAGATTCAGGTTTCCATCAATCTGGATGGCGAGGGCACCTGCAAGGTCGATACCGGCGTGCCTTTCCTCGATCACATGCTGGACCAGGTTGCGCGCCACGGCATGATTGATTTAACGATTAATGCCAAAGGTGATTTGCACATCGACGCCCATCACACGGTGGAAGATGTGGGCATCACTTTAGGCCAGGCTTTTGCGGAAGCCGTGGGCAGCAAAAAAGGTATTCGTCGTTACGGTCACGCCTATGTGCCGTTGGACGAGGCCTTGTCACGCGTGGTCATCGACTTCTCAGGTCGTCCCGGCATGGAGCATCACGCCGAGTACCCGCGTGCGCGGGTGGGTGACTTCGACGTGGACCTATTGGTGGAATTTTTTCAGGGCTTTATCAACCACGCCATGGTGACATTGCACATCGATAACCTGCGTGGCAAGAATTCGCACCATATTGCGGAAACCATTTTTAAGGCCTTTGGCCGTGCTCTGCGCATGGCGTTGGAGATTGATCCGCGTATGGGCGACATTCTGCCATCCACCAAAGGCAAACTTTAAAAAGCCTTCAGGTGGCGCGAGCCTGCTTTTGGTGTCTCGCACTCGCCTGAGAACTTTTAAAAAGTGGACGTAATGATGAGAGTTTTGAAGTAATGTCGAATACCGTTGCAGTAATCGATTACGGCATGGGCAACTTGCACTCGGTGGCCAAGGCGCTGGAGCATGTGCCGGGTGATCATCGTGTGTTGGTGACGTCCGACGCTGAGGAAATTTTAGCCGCCGATCGCGTAGTGTTACCCGGCGTTGGCGCGATGCGCGATTGCATGGGTGAGCTCAAGCGTTTGAAGTTGGACGTGGTGGTGAAACAAGTTGCCGAGAGCGGTCGTCCGTTGTTGGGTGTCTGTGTGGGTATGCAGGCGATGATGGATCGTAGCGCAGAAAATGACGGCGTTGAGTGTCTGGGTATTTTTCCTGGCACGGTGGAGGCCTTTGGTAACGATCTTCGTGATCCGATCAGTGGCGAACAGCTCAAGGTGCCGCATATGGGCTGGAACCAGGTGGATCAAACCATGCCGCACCCAATGTGGAAAGACATCATACCGGACACACGCTTTTATTTTGTGCACAGTTATTATGTGCAGCCTGCGGGACCGGAACCGGTAGCAGGGTCAGTGGTGTACGGCTTTCCGTTTGTGGCAGCCATCGCCAAAGATAATATTTTTGCTGTGCAGTTTCACCCGGAAAAAAGTGCCGCGGCAGGTTTGCAGTTATATGCCAATTTTGTTGCCTGGGACGGACAGTAAACACTAGCTCCTTCTCCCCTTGAGGGGAGAAGGTTGGGATGCCACCAAAAGTAGGCGCTCTTAGGCGACAGTAGGCGCTTTAGGCGAGGGGTGATGTTTCATCAGCAGAAACAGGTTTTCAATCCTCACCCTAACCCTTTTATGTCCCAGAGGGTGCTCCCAATCATGGGAGAGGGGATTGTAGATTTTTAAGGTTTGGAATGTTTAACGAGGAATAGTGATGCTTTTAATTCCAGCTATCGATTTGAAAGACGGCAAGTGCGTACGCCTTAAACAGGGCCGCATGGAAGACGATACCGTATTTTCCGATGACCCGGTCGCCATGGCGCGACGTTGGGTAGAGGCCGGTGCGCGACGTTTGCATCTGGTGGACCTGAACGGAGCTTTTGAAGGCAAACCGATGAATGCCAGCATCGTGCATGACATTGTTGAATCCTTTCCTGATGTGCCCGTGCAAATTGGCGGCGGCATCCGTGACGAAGAAACGATTCAAACGTATCTCGATGCCGGTGTGCGGTACGTCATTATTGGCACCAAAGCCGTGAATGCGCCTCACTTTGTGTCGGATATCTGTTTGAGTTTTCCCGGCCACATTATTGTTGGCCTGGATGCGAAAAATGGCAAAGTCGCTATCGATGGCTGGTCTAAATTATCGCATCACGATGTGATTGATATGGCCAAACACTTCGAGCAGGACGGTGTTGAATCGATTATTTACACAGACATTTCGCGTGACGGCATGATGAATGGCGTTAACGTAGAATCCACAGTGAAGTTGGCGCAGGCGATTAATATTCCGGTGATTGCTTCCGGCGGCATTACCAACCTTGACGATATTCGTGCGCTTAGTGAAGTCGCTGATGAAGGCATCGTTGGCGCGATTACTGGCCGTGCAATTTACGAAGGCACCTTGGACTTTGTGGAAGGGCAACGGCTCGCGGATGTTCTCGCCAGTGACGAGGAGCGAGGGGCGAGTGATTAGAAAAAACCTCAAGCCCGCCTTTTCTAGATACTCGACACTTGACACTAGGTACTTGCCATGGGTTTAGCAAAACGCATAATTCCCTGTCTTGATGTGGACAACGGCCGCGTCGTTAAAGGTGTGCGGTTCGTTGATATCCGCGATGCCGGCGATCCGGTGGAAGTAGCCAAACGCTACGATGCCGAAGGCGCGGATGAAATTACTTTTTTAGATATTACCGCCAGTTCGGATAATCGCGAGACCATGGTGCATGTGGTCGAAGAAGTGGCTGGAGAGGTATTTATTCCTCTGACGGTGGGCGGTGGTATCCGCACGGTAGAAGATATTCGACGTATGTTGAATGCCGGTGCGGATAAAGTGGGCATCAATACGGCAGCGGTATTTAATCCTGAATTTGTGCGCGAGGCGGCAGATAAGTTTGGCTCGCAGTGTATCGTTGTGGCCATTGATGCAAAATGTGCCAGTGGCTGTTCAGAAGGAAGTGGCGAAGAAAAGCGCTGGGAAATTTTCACCCATGGTGGTCGCAAACCCACGGGGATTGATGCCATCGAGTGGGCAAAAAAGATGGTGGAATACGGTGCAGGGGAAATTCTGCTGACCAGCATGGATCGCGACGGCACCAGGATTGGTTTTGACTTGGAGTTAACGCGCGCAGTGAGCGATGCGGTGACGGTGCCGGTGATCGCCTCAGGCGGCGTCGGTGAATTAAGGCATCTCGCCGAAGGCGTGACTGTTGGCCGTGCTGATGCCGTGTTGGCTGCGAGCATATTTCACTTTGCAGAACATACCATCGAAGAAGCCAAACAAGCGATGGCCGCGGCAGGGGTTGAGGTGCGGTTGTGAGTGTTGGCTGCGAATGGTTGGATGATATTAAATGGGATGCCCATGGTTTGGTGCCGGCGATTGCGCAGGACGCAGCAAACGGCAAAGTGTTGATGATGGCGTGGATGAATCGCGAATCGTTGCAGCTGACTGTTGATGAAGGCCGCGCCATTTACTGGTCGCGATCACGGCAGAAATTATGGCGTAAGGGTGAAGAGTCCGGCCATGTGCAAAAATTAAAAGACTTGCGGCTCGATTGTGATGCTGACGTGTTGTTGTTGTCGGTAGAGCAGGTGGGAGGCATTGCCTGCCACACGGGTCGTGAGCGTTGTTTTTATCGGCAGTATCAGGATGGGCAATGGGTAGAGACCGATGCAGTGATTAAAAGCCCGGATGACATTTATAAGCCGTAGGGTGGGCATCACCCACCAGCAGTGGGTTGAACAGAAACACAATTGGTGGGCGGTGCTCACCCTAAGAACGCGTATGGTTCTGGTTTGTAAGTTGTTCGGAGATGAAAGTTTGTGAGTGATATTTTGCAACAACTGGCGAAAGTGTTGGAAACACGAAAAGGCACATCGCCGGATAGTTCGTATGTGGCTAGTCTTTACGAAAAAGGCCTTGATGCGATTCTGAAAAAAATCGGTGAAGAGGCCACGGAAACGGTAATGGCGGCCAAAGACGGTGATGCCGATAAAATCGTGTATGAGGTCGCAGACTTGTGGTTTCATACCTTAGTGTTGTTGGCTCAGCAAGGACTTAATCCGCAACAAGTGCTGGATGAGCTTTCGCGTCGGTTTGGTTTGTCTGGCTTGGACGAGAAGGCGAGCAGGGATACTTTGAAATGAGCGATTGTTTGTTTTGTAAAATTGCGGCGGGAGAAATTCCCTCGGATACGGTGTACGAAGACGATCAAGTGATCGTGTTCAAAGATCTTTATCCGAAGGCCGATGTGCATTTGTTAGTGGTGCCCCGTGAGCACATTGCCAGTCTGAATGAGATGGATGCCGCGCATGACGCGCTAATGGCACATATGATGCGATTGTTGCCAGGGTTGGCAAAAGAGCACGGACTGGACGATGGCTTTAGAACTATCATTAATACCGGCCCTGGCGGCGGACAGGAAATTTTTCACTTACATATTCATCTTCTGGGTGGAGGACGACTTCCCGGATTTGGTTAGCGGTTCCTAAAAAATTTATTATCGGTGCGCGACTTTTAAAGTGATTTTTATTTCTTATCTATAAAAAAGCTTTTTAAATGTGAAGAACGCGGCCTGAGCTAAGCGGAGAGTAAAAATGGGTATCAGTATTTGGCAGTTAGTCATTGTTTTGGTGATTGTGTTGCTGTTGTTTGGCGCTAAACGCCTGCGTAATGTCGGTGGTGATTTAGGCTCGGCGATCAAAGGTTTTAAATCAGCAATGAAGGAAGAAGAAAAGAAACCCGATGAACCTTCGCAACTGAAACAGGAAGAAGGTGACGTCATCGAAGGTGAAGTGACTAATGAAAAGGATAAGGTCTAGATCGTTTTGTCGAGGCTAGGGGAAGCCGGTTGTTTTTCCTGGTTACTCGTCACTCGCCACTAGTTACTGTTTAAGATGTTTGATATTGGTTTCATGGAACTCGCGTTAATCGGCGTGGTTGCCCTGGTGGTGATCGGCCCCGAACGCTTGCCCGGGGTAGCGAGAACGGTGGGTCAATGGGTGGGTAGTGCACGGCGCTTTGTGAGTTCAGTGCAGGCTGACATCAACCTGGAAGTCAACAAAACGGATGAGCTAAAACGTCTGCTGGAAGAACAAACCAAGGTTCAGTCGTTGCATGAAATCATTGAGCAGTCCCCGGTGGACGCCGACGACCGCAAGCCAGTACCGCGTGCTGTTTCGGCGAAACCGGATTATTTGGTAAAGGCGATCAATGATGCACCGGACGCCGACGCTGATAGCAGCACATCAGACGATTCCGTAAACAGTAAACATGACTGATCCCAAGCCGTACCCACCTCCGCTGGAACAGCCTCTCGTCCAGCACCTGCTAGAATTGCGCGATCGTTTACTGCGCGTGGTGTTGGTGATTACGGTGATTTTTCTGGGGTTGTTTGCCTTCGCCAACAACCTTTACACCTACCTTGCTGAGCCATTGCTTCAGCACATGGTGCCAGGCACCAAGATGATCGCCACGCAAGTGGTGTCGCCTTTTTTGACGCCATTCAAGCTGGCGCTGGTGATGTCCATCTTTATCGCTGTGCCGTTTATTCTGTACCAGGCTTGGGGGTTTATGGCGCCCGGTTTGTATCAGCGTGAACGAAAACTGATTTTTCCGTTGTTGTTTTCCAGTACCATTTTATTTTACACCGGCATGGCCTTCGCTTATTACGTGGTGTTCCCGTTGGTATTTGGTTTTCTCACCGGTATCGCCCCGGAAGGGGTGGCGGTGATGCCCGACATCACCCACTATCTTGATTTCGCCATCAAGATGTTTTTTGCCTTTGGCCTGGCCTTCGAGGTGCCCATCGCCACCATCCTGTTGGTGTGGAGCGGTGCCATTTCCGCAAAAAGCCTGGCGGAGAAACGCCCCTACGTGGTTGTTGCCGCCTTTGTGTTTGGCATGTTGCTGACGCCACCCGATGTGATTTCACAGACTCTGTTGGCGGTGCCGATGTGGGTGCTGTTTGAACTGGGCTTGGTCTTTTCGCGTTTTTATACCAAACCCGCGGAAGAAGAGAACAGTATTGGCGGTGATGATGTTGCTGATGCCGGCGGAGCTGCATCGGTAGCGACAAACACGGCTGCCACGACAGAAGCCCGAGTGGAACCCACCTTTGCTGATACAGACAGCGAGGTTGAAGCAACGCAGGACGATGCTGGTTACGGTGATGACCACGCCGATGATTATGCTGATGACTACGCTGATGCCAACGATTCCGGTCACGGGGAGTTTGAACCTTTGAGCGAGGCTGAAATGGATGCCGAGCTGGATCAGCTGGAGGCTGAAGAAGCGGCAGAGGGACAGGACACCGATACCGACGGGCAGAAGGATGGGCAAAGTAAACCCAAGGATGACGTATAGACCAGGTTTGGCAGAATTATTACGGAAGGGGAGTGCCAACACAGCGCGCGACTCAGGTATAATCGCGCCCACTTTCGAGTAGCAGTAAATCCAGTCGTAGCAAATGCAGACCGAGGAAAAGATCATGGCGAGAATGGTGCAGTGTGTGGTGATAAATCAACAGGGTGAGGGGCTGGAAACCGTGCCGCATCCAGGTGAGCTTGGGCGGCGTATTTATGAAAATGTTTCCCAGGAAGGCTGGAATCAATGGCTGGAACGGCTGACCATGATCATCAATGAAAATGGCCTGTCCACCGCAGACGCAGCCAGCGTCGAGGTGATTGAAAAACACATGCTGGGGTTTTTCTTTAAAGAAGGCGAAATGGGTAATCTACCGGAAGGCTTTAAGCCGCCGGGCGCAAAGAAATAACCCTATAGAGTTGCCGACAAAGGCGAACAAATAGGCGATGAGCAAACGCGCTGCCCGTGAAAACGGGGGCGCGTTTTTTTTGGCGCCATTGTTACTAAACGTGTTGTTGCTAAAAATGTGGCTAAGCATGCTGCGGTGTAATGGCTGTGCGGAACAGCGTAAGGGGTAATAGTTGGGTTTTTTTTGGGTAACACGGCCTAGATACCATCTGGCTATAACCTTATCTTATGAGGGCATCGAATATCTCATGGAGAGAGACGTCTCATGCTATTGGATGAGCGATGCATGTCATTTAATCCATAATTTAAGGAGAAATTATCATGGCTAGTATTAGTAGTTTGAACCTGCGGCTCGACCAGCACGACCACGGCCGGAAAACCGCAACTCTGACAGTGTCATATCGCGCGGTGTTGTCCAGCGTCGAACGTAATATGACGGGTTTGCGTTTTCGCGAGGTTATCCAACTGTGGGGTGCAGATAGTCCCGACGCTGATGACTATCTTTACACCTTTCCCACCAGCGCGTTTTCCAAGGAAAGTGACGGTGTTGTGAATCGTGAACGTACCGTGACACTCAGTGACGACATCCTGGATGAGGATGGTTTTTTTCGTCCCACCGATGAAGTGTATGCCAAGGTACGCATCACTCCGTTGCTGCCGTCGGGCAGTGTGCGCAACAGCAACCAGATCGAACATCGTTTCTGATCTGCGCCAAACGCGTCAAAAAGGCCGCTAAACCGGTCGATATGTGAGCCGATGGGCATTCTGCCTGTCGGCTTTTTTTGCGTCTACCAACCAACGGATTCCCTTGCATTGTATAAAAAGCATGCAAGCCGGCCAGTAAACCGGTATACTTCGCGCCCCTTCAAGTTCTGACCTAGATATTCAGCGAGCAAGGGTGGCGGGCTCTTCCCGCAAGCTCTTGAAAAAGCCTCAGCTTTTCTCCGCGCTTTCACATATCACAATATAGGTACAGTTCATGACTAGCGAAACAGTCACCGCGTTCGATCAATTGGCGCTCAGTAAACCCATCCTCAAAGCACTCGACGAGGTGGGCTACGAAAGTCCCTCACCCATCCAGGCCGAAACCATTCCTTTGCTGCTCGCGGGTCGCGACGTGCTGGGTCAGGCACAAACTGGCACCGGCAAGACCGCCGCGTTTGCTCTACCGATGATTTCCAATCTTGACCTCAAGCAGAAAGATCCACAGGTACTGGTGCTGGCACCCACCCGTGAATTGGCCATCCAGGTGGCCGAGGCTTTTCAGAAATACGCTAAGTACATGAAAGGGTTTCAAGTGTTGCCGGTTTATGGCGGCCAGGACTATCGCGGCCAGATTCGCGCCCTGCAACGCGGCGTGCATGTGGTGGTAGGCACACCGGGGCGGGTAATGGACCACATGCGCCGTGGCACACTGAAGCTGGATCAACTCAGTGCGCTGGTGCTGGACGAGGCCGATGAAATGCTGCGTATGGGTTTTGTCGACGATGTGGAATGGATTTTGGAACAGACACCGGACGAACGACAGATTGCCCTGTTCTCCGCCACCATGCCGCAACAGATTCGGCGCATCGCCACGCGTCATCTGAACAACCCCGAGCAGGTGACTATCAAAACCAAAACCACCACGGTGGATACCACCCGCCAACGCTTCTGGCCTGTCAGCGGCATGCACAAACTGGATGCACTAACGCGCATTTGTGAAGCTGAGCCCTTCGATGCAATGATCATTTTTGTACGCACCAAAACCGCCACGGTTGAGCTGGCTGAGAAACTGTCTGCTCGTGGTTATGCTGCCGGTGCCATCAATGGCGACATTCAGCAAAATCTGCGTGAACGTACTATCAATAATTTGAAAAACAAAAAACTGGATATCTTGGTTGCCACTGATGTTGCTGCCCGCGGCCTGGATGTGGACCGCATTACTCACGTAATTAATTACGATATTCCTTACGACACAGAAGCCTACGTGCATCGTATCGGCCGCACCGGTCGTGCAGGCCGTCAGGGTGATGCCATCCTGTTTGTAGCGCCGCGTGAAAAACGTTTGCTACACGCCATCGAACAGGCCACCAAGAAAAAAATCGAACGCATGGAATTGCCGTCCACCGAAGACATCAATGACAAGCGTGTTGATAAATTTAAACAACGCATCACCGATGCCCTGGCCACCGAAGAAATGGGTTTCTTTTATCAGCTCATCGAACAGTATCAACAGGAACACAACGTACCCGCGCTGGAAATCGCTGCAGCGCTGGCGCATCTGCTGCAAGGGGATGCACCACTGTTGTTGCAGAACAAACCGCAACGTCATTCACGCGACAACTGGGACGAGCGTCCTGCCAGTCGTGGAGACAAGCGCAGCAATAAACGTGACAACCCGCGAGATAACAAGCGAGACTCACGCAATGAAGGTGGCGAGGCTCGAATTCGCACACGTAAAGAACGCGCGCCAAAGAAAGACATGCCCGTCGCTGAAGGTCTGGAACGTTTCCGTATTGAGGTCGGTCACAATCATGACGTGCAGCCGGGCAACATCGTCGGCGCCATCGCCAATGAGGCCGGCCTCGATGGCAAACTCATCGGCCACATAAAAATTCACGATGACTTCAGCTATGTGGATTTGCCTGAAGGCATGCCCAGTGAAGTTTTTCAGGACTTGATCAAGACCCGGGTGGCCGGTCAGGCCTTAAAGATTTCCCGTGCGGGTAAGGATGCTAAGTCCGTGGCTGCCGGAAAAGAACCTGTGAAGCGTAGTAAGCCAAAGCCAAAAAGCGCTAAACCCAAAAAAAGCATCAAGAAAAAAGTGCACATGGAGTAAATCCGTAGGCCACGTTGCCACAGCTACAAGCGAGATTGTGCAAGCGGCCGCCAGGTAGTTAGCTAGCCTGACCTTCAGGCCGTAAAAGCAATGGACGTGGAGGTTGCTTTTTAAGAAAATATTTATCACAGAGGCCACAGAGAAGCAAGCCAGCCTTGCGTCACTCTATTACCTCTTTGCAGTGCAGTTGTATTGATTTCAACGGTCACGTTGCACAGGCAGCTGACCGTTGTGCTATTAACCTGGCTTCAAAATAGATCATCCTGATCCATTTTGAGTTGTACGCAAAATATTCTCGTAAATATGCAAATTTGCTTGTGTTTTGTGGGCTCGCGTTGGCCGTCGCCAACGGCGGTGCGTCCCTTGACAACTGCTCCTTGCGTCGCCTAATAGCGCCTACTGTTGGTGCTCTACCTTCTGTATCCATGCAGTCGTGCACCGCACTATTAATGCAGTGGATAACGTGATCGGATTAGTAAGTTCGGGACTGATTACTAATTGCTTAGGTCTCAGCGCTCAGCCCAGTCTTTTTAGCTCGCTGGGTCAGCCATCGATCCAGCTGGTTCGCAAACGCCTGCCGGTCATTCTGATTCAGTGGCGGTGGGCCACCGGAAGAAGCAACACCACTGGCACGCATCGTATCCATAAAATCACGCATGTTGAGTTTGGCGCGAATATCATCGGCGGTGTACAGCTCGCCGCGTGGATTCAGCGCAAGTCCGCCTTTTTCAATGACCTCTGCGGCCAATGGGATGTCTGCGGTAATCACCAAATCACCGACGTTCAGCTGCTTGACGATTTCATCGTCTGCCACATCAAAACCGGATTTTACCTGTAGCATGTTGATGTGTGGCGAAGATGGGATACGCACTGATTGATTCGCCACCAGTGTGGTTTCTACCCCGGTACGCATGGCCGCCTTGAACAAAATTTCTTTGATCACTACGGGGCAGGCGTCTGCATCGACCCAGATCTTCATTTTAAAATGGCTTCTTGATCTTCAAGTATTTTACCGACGTCTCTCGCCTGATACTCAAGAAAATCAATTTCCTGTTCGGAGTAGGCTAATTTCCGAGGGGATAAAGAGGAGTAGTTTAATGTGCCCCAGGTGTTTCCCTTGACGATGACGGGCGTGCCAATGTAAGCGCGCAATTGTGTGGTTAAGTAACAGGGGTGTTTGAGCATTTCTGTGATTTTAGCGGCATCCCGATAATATTTTGTTCTGTTTTCTTGAATGACGTCAGAGCAGTAGGTTTGTGAAAGTTCGAAAATATCCCCTGGCACGATGCCCATTTCATTGTTTTTACAAATATGAACCAAGTACACCTCATCATTGATTTTACTGACAATACCAAGATCTAAACCGAGTTTTTTTGTGCCTTCAGCTAAAATTGTTTTTAATAAGTTGTGGTCTGACATGTTTGGCCTCCAATGATTTCAATCATTCGTTCTGCTTATTGTAGCTTCCAAATAGGTGCCGTGACGAAAGTGAGTTCGGCATGTGCTTTGCGTAAAGCCTCTTCAACCTCAGCGGGGGAGTTTGCCCGTGCGAAGATAAAGCCCAGGTATGCCGACCCTTCCGGTAATGGAATTAATTCATAACCTTCACGCACATAAATTTCCACATCGATGATATGTTTAATCTTGCGTGCGGCGGCGAGGCCTTCTACGCGGCGCAGCATACCGGCTTTGGGAATGGGGATCATCAATATGCCAGCAGCGGAGTTGGTGTGTTGCTTGGTGAGTGGTTTGCCAATGGCCTGGGCGACCACCAGTTCTTCCAGTCCATACCCGCTGCCCTGTTTTAATAACTGTGCGCACTGGCCACCGATGGTGCGGGCGGCGACTTCCAAAATGGTTGCTTCACCGTTATGCAAGCGCAGTTCGGCATGAATAGGCCCGTGTTTTAGTCCGTAAGCGGTGCAGGCTTCACCGACACGTTGGGCGGCGAGTGCCTGTTGTGCACCGGGTAGGCGTGACGGGGTGATGTAATAGGTTTCTTCGAAGTAGGGGCCTTCTAATGGATCGGGTTTGTCGAATAGTGCCAAGACTTGCAACTTACCGTTATGTAGCATGCCCTCCACTGCAACCTCGATGCCGGGAAGATAATCTTCCACTAATAAGTAGCGGCGTTCTTGTTCATTGCTGAGTTCAGCGACGATGGTGGCGATGCGTTGTGCAGCGGATATCGCTTGTTCAGTGTTGTCGGCGCGAATCACGCCACGGCTGCCGGATAAGCTAAGCGGTTTGATGACGCAGGGGTAGTTTAGGTTTGCGACCTGTGCGGCAAGATCGGCCTGCAGGTCGATGCGGCTGAAGCCAGGCACAGGCACGCCGTGTGCGGCGAGTCGGGCACGTGCCAGATCTTTGCGATGGGTGAGTTGCACGGCATCGCTTGGATTGTGTGGCAGGCCGAGCGCTTGTGCGATGCGCGCGGCGAGTTCGACCGTGATGTCGTCGGTGGCGATGACGCCGGCAAAGGGTCGTTCACGGGCGGCGGCAAGCAGGGTGTCGAACGCCTGCTCGGGCTGGTCGAGATTTATGCGCAGACCTTCGGCCACAGCGCTTACTAGCGAGTGCTCGCTGGTGGAAGCCACTAGCACACCAACGCCCAGCGATTGGGCGGCGTTCAAATAGGGGGCGATGCGGTAGCTGCTGTGGGGAGCGATCAGGAGCAGACGGGGAAGGTGGGTCATTGAGGTAGTGGCAGGCACTTAATAGGTATCCAGCCATGGGTAGATAATACCGTCATCCCGGCGTAGACCGGGATCCAGTGGTTTTAACGACACCCTGGATTCCGGCCTCCGCCGGAATACCCAAAACGCTTCACAGGGCAGGCTCTGACGGTTATTTTTTGAAGGCTTTGCGTTTTTGCTAGCTGGAGTTCGGCTACGCGCAACCACCACCCGATGAGCCACAAGCGCCGCAGGTGCCGGAACCACCCGTCGCAGCAAAGGCATTTTTGAACACGAAGCTGGCGCCCATGCCTTGTTCCACGAAGTCGATTTCCACGCCGTTAAGGAAGCTTAGTGCCACGGCATCAACGTACAAGGTGAGTCCGTCTTGAACGAGGATGGCATCAGTGTCACCGGGAGCCTCGGAGAAGGTCATGCCGTAGGTCATGCCGCCGCAGCCGCCGCCGGAGACAAAAATGCGTACGCCGTTAATTTCTTCCTCACTGCCCAGCAGTTCCACAAGTTTCGTGTGGGCGGCGGGCATAACTTTGATTTCGTCGGTAACGGTGGTGTTGAATTCGGGTAAGGCGCTCATGGTCTGCTCCAGTCTGTGTGTCAATGGCCATAATTTTAGCACTCCAGGCAGCAGAGAAATACGCGCATTTTGAAGGGGTTATTCGCTTCTGCTTGGCAATTTTATGCGCGGCTCACGTAACAATCGCGCTATTCTGTGCTCAAAGTGAGAATAGGAGTGTGGATTGAAATGAATCTTTTGCGAATGGTGTTGCTGAGTAGCTTGATGCTCGCCCTGCCGGTGTCGGCCAATCAACTAGCGGGTAACGACTCACCTTATCTGGCCATGCACGGTCAGGATCCGGTGAATTGGCAGGAATGGTCGGCCGATGTGCTGGCTCAGGCCAAGCAACAGCACAAGCTGTTGTTCGTCTCCATTGGTTATTTTGCCTGCCACTGGTGTCACGTGATGCAGCGGGAAAGTTATCGCGATAAGCAGGTGGCCAAAATTCTCAACGACCACTACATTTCTGTGAAGGTGGATCGGGAACTGAACCCGGCGCTGGATGCTTATCTTATCGATTTTGTGCAGCGCACGCGGGGCTCCGCCGGTTGGCCGCTGAATGTGTTTCTGACCCCCGAGGGTCATCCGCTGGTGGGGCTGACCTACGCTCCGAAAGACCGCTTCATTACCCTGCTCAACGACGTGCAACGACAGTGGCAACAGGCACCCGCCTACCTTTCGCAAGTAGCGGCCAAGGCGGCCAAGGCGATGAAGGGCGAGCCCACCAAACCCGATCCGGCACTTAAGCCCGGTGATGGTCAACGTTACCAAACCATCCTGGTGCAGCAGGCAATGAAATTAGGCGATGAAATGGACGGGGGTTTTGGTGAGCAAACCAAATTTCCCATGGCGCCGCAGCTTGAAAGCCTGCTCAGCGCCTATGAGCACAAAGCCATCCCGCAACTGAAAACATTTTTGCTGCTGACGCTGGACCGCATGGCCACTCAGGGTATGCGCGATCATCTGGGTGGTGGTTTTTTTCGTTACACCACGGACCAGGGTTGGCAGACGCCGCACTTTGAAAAAATGCTTTATGGCAATGCCCTGTTATCCGGCGTTTATCTACGTGCGGCAAAAATATTCGACCGCCCTGACTACGAGGCCATTGCCCGGGAGACACTGGATTTTATGATCCGTGAAATGCGTCGACCGCAGGGGGCGATGGTAGCCAGCTTTTCCGCCGTCGATGGTGAGGGTGTGGAGGGCGGCTATTACCTGTGGGAGAGCGAAACCCTGCACGGGATTCTCAGCACGGATGAATACGCCTTGCTGAAAATGCTGTGGGGTTTGGATGGTCAGCCTTCGTTTGACGCCGGTTATCTGCCGCGTGTGCAGATGTCGCTGAATGAAGCGGCAAGTAAATTGAAAATCGATAAATCATTGGCGGAGCAGCGCTATCAATCGGCACGGAAAAAGTTATTGCAGGTGCGTGCTCGGCGAAGTTTGCCGGTGGACAGTAAATTATTGGCTGCGTGGAATGGTTTGGCGCTCACAGCTTTGGTGCAGGGGGCGAAGCTGCCGGGTGGCGAAAAATATCGTGCGGCGGCACAGGGTGTGCGTGACTATCTGGTGAATGTGTTGTGGGATGGTCAACGTCTGTTGCGTGCCAAACGGAGCGCCAAATCATCGGCCAAAAGCAGCGCATTGGGTCAGGCTGGGTTACAGGATTATGCCTTTGCGGCAGAGGGTTTGTTGGCCTGGTTCGAGCTTACCCACAGTGATAGCGACTTCCAGTTAGCTGCGCATTGGGTGAATGATGCCTGGCAACGATTTCACGATAACAGTGGCTGGGTGTTGTCCGATCAGAATCTGATTTCCACCAGTGTCGGCGTGCCGGTGCTGGAGGAAAGCCCGTTACCATCTCCATCCACGACCTTGCTGCGACTCTCCTTGCAAGTGGTGAAACGCAGTGACAACCGCATGTTGCTAGCGCGAACTAAAACGGCCTTGCAGGCCGGTCACGCGCAGTTGAAAGACGTGGCCTTTGATTATCCTTCGCAGGTACAGTTGTTGGCAGACTATCAGCGTTAATGGTGTAACCCGCTGTTTAAAGTCTTCAAATAGGGGATTTAAAGTTCCACGCCTTTAGGCGGCAATGGTTGCTTTTACTCCCTCTCCTTGAGGGGAGGGTTGGGGTGCCAAAAGTAGGCGCTCTTAGGCGAGGGGTGAATATGCACC
>CAZXZI010000055.1:0-17963 GCA_964645165.1 uncultured Ectothiorhodospiraceae bacterium | reverse complement strand
CAAAGAGTAGCAATGAAAGAGCAATTAACTGGGAAATTGTGGAAAAGTGGCCTTTTGGCCGCGCCCGATTTCCTTAATCCGCACACGTATCGACACGTGTACCAGGGTGCTCTCACCGGAAATTCCGGTCAGAGTTGGTACATGGGATATGTGGAGGTCTAACCCACACTCAAGCATCGTGATTGATTGCGGATGCAGAGTGTAAGATATTGATTTGGATGGCGTGATGAAAATTCGTAGCCATACCCTCAGGTCTGGTGAGAATTTTCATTCAGCTAGATGAATCAAGAGCTTGCGCTATGCGCCACAGTCAATCGCGGTTCTTGGGTCGCAAATTAGGAGTAGCACATGTCTCAAGTGACCATGCGTCAAATGCTGGAGGCCGGCGTTCATTTCGGCCACCAAACCCGTTTCTGGAATCCCAAGATGGCGCCGTACATCTTCGGCGAACGTAACAAAATCCATATTGTTAATCTGGAGAAGACTCTTCCTCTTTTCCAGGAAGCCACCAATTTCCTCGGCAACCTGGCCTCCAAAAAGGGCAAGGTACTGTTTGTGGGCACCAAACGTGCTGCCCGTGACAGCATCAAGGAACATGCCGATCGCGCCGGTATGCCTTATGTGAACCATCGCTGGTTGGGCGGCATGCTCACCAATTTCAATACCGTGAAAGGCTCCATCAAGCGCTTAAAAGAACTGGAAGCTATGGCTGCCGACGGCAGCTTTGCCAAGCTCAGCAAAAAAGAAGGGTTGATGCTGACTCGTGAACAAGAAAAACTGGAACGCAGCCTGGGCGGTATTAAAGACATGAATGGCCTGCCAGATGCCGTTGTCATTATTGATGTGGGCCACGAAAAGATCGCCGTATCCGAAGCCCGCAAGCTGGGTATCCCCGTGGTAGGCATTGTGGACACCAACACCAACCCGGACGGTGTGGATTACGTCATCCCCGGTAACGATGACGCCATGCGCGCGATTCAGTTGTACGTGCGCGGTGTGGCTGATGCCATCGTGGAGAGTCGTTCAGCGGCTTTGCAGAGCAAAGGCGGAGACGGTTTTGTGGAAGTGAAAGCTGAAGAAGCGGCGCCTGTTGCGGCACCCGCAGAAGCTGCTGCTCCTGAGGCTGCTGCCGCTGCCGCGGAATAAACCACAGACGGAAACTGATTTTTTCTTTATTTTTTCTGTACTGTTTTTTGTATTCAAAGAGAAACACAACAAAACAAAAAGCTGCCGACTGAACATCAGTCGGCAGCTTTTGACTAACTGACAACACGATACAAAATCGTCTGGTCAGGTAGATACAGAAGCAAACACACTGAGGAATACGACAATGGCAATTACTGCTGCGTTAGTAAAAGATCTGCGTGAGCGCACCGGCGCCGGCATGATGGAATGTAAAAAAGCATTAGTAGAAGTGGACGGCGATATCGATGCCGCTATTGATCTGATGCGTAAAAGTGGCGCGGCCAAGGCTGATAAGAAAGCCGGCCGTACTGCGGCTGAAGGTTTGATCGTATTTAAGTCCACGGCAGATGGAAAAAACGCCGCGATGGTGGAAGTGAATTGCGAAACCGATTTTGTCACTAAAGGCGATGATTTTCTGAATTTTTCATCGGCTGTGGCTCAGCTGACTCTGGACAACAAGCCAGCCGATATTGATGCACTGTTGGCTTTGCCAATGGCTGATGGCGACACTGTTGCCACTGCCACTAAAAACCTCATCGCCAAAGTCGGCGAGAACATGAATGTACGTCGCTTTGTGAGCAAAACTACCGACGGCGTGCTGGCGTGTTACTTGCACGGTGGTCGTATCGGCGTGCTGGTGGAATTGCAGGGTGGCGATAAAGCGCTGGCCAAAGACATCGCTATGCATATCGCCGCGAGCAACCCAGCTTGTGTGTCGGAAGCCGATGTTGATCCCGTGTTGATCGAAAAAGAGAAAGAGATTTTTGTGGCGCAAGCTGCCGAAAGCGGCAAGCCACCCGAGATCGTCGAAAAAATGGTCGGTGGCCGCATCAAAAAATTCTTGAAAGAAATCACTTTGACCGGCCAGCCTTTTGTGAAAGATCCGGATCAAACAGTGGAGCAGTTGCTCAAAGCAGCCGGCGCCACGGTAGTGGGCTTTGATCGCCTGGAAGTGGGCGAAGGCATCGAAAAGAAAGTGGAAAACTTTGCCGAAGAAGTGATGGCGCAAGCTCAGGGTAGTTAATCAGCCCTTTAGGCACGTACACACAAGAGAGAACCGTCCAACAACACTAACGAGTATCGTTACAACAGGGTCAACAAATGACAGACAAGGCGACAACGGTTTACAAACGCATCCTACTTAAATTGAGTGGTGAAGCTTTGATGGGTGATGCCGAGTTTGGTATTGATCCCGCTGTTATCGACAGGACGTCGCTGGAGATTAAAGAGTTAGTGGACGAGGGCATTGAAGTGGCTCTGGTCATCGGTGGTGGCAATATCTTTCGTGGCGTCAGTCTTGCTGCGAGCGGAATGAAACGTACCACCGGTGACTACATGGGCATGTTGGCTACGGTGATTAATGCGCTCTCCATGCAGGACGCGCTGGAACGTCACGACATGCAAGTGCGGGTGATGTCTGCATTACCGATTAAACCCGTGTGCGAACCCTACATTCAACGTCGCGCCGTGCGGCATTTGGAAAAGGGACGAGTGGTAATTTTTGCCGCCGGTACCGGTAGTCCATTTTTCACCACGGATTCTGCTGCCAGTCTGCGTGGTATCGAGATTGGTGCTGACGTGGTACTCAAAGCCACCAAGGTGGACGGTGTGTACTCCGCCGACCCCATGAAAGATAAAAATGCCACGCTGTATTCAACACTGGGTTACGACGAAGTGTTGGCCAAAGGGCTGGCAGTGATGGATGCTACAGCGATTGCCTTGTGTCGTGACCAGAAAATGCCTGTACGCGTGTTCAACATGAACAAACCCGGTGCCTTGATGGGGATTATGTACGGTTCTGACGAAGGTACGTTGGTCAAGTAAAAAGGCGCGAGAGTCAACTAACAAAACTAATAGACACACGTTAACCGGAAAACCAGATGATTAATGAAACTCAAAAAGACGCCGACGCCCGTATGGGTAAAAGTATTGAAGCGCTAAAAAATTCATTAAGAAAGTTGCGCACGGGGCGAGCACACACCAGTTTGCTGGATCACGTGATGGTGGATTATTACGGCACAGATACCGCGCTTAATCAGGTGGCAACAGTCAGCGTTGCCGACGCACGCATGCTGACGGTAACGCCTTGGGAAAAGAACATGGTGCAGGCTGTGGAGAAAGCCATTATGACTTCTGATCTGGGCTTAAATCCGGCAACGTCGGGTACGGTGATTCGTGTGCCGCTGCCCGCACTGACAGAAGAACGTCGTCGCGATATGACCAAAGTGGTGCGTGCCGAAGGTGAACAAGCCAAAGTCGCTATTCGCAATATTCGTCGTGATGCAAACAGCGATTTTAAAGAGCTGCTAAAAGAAAAAGACATCACAGAAGATGAAGAACGTCAGGCAGAGGCTGCTATTCAAAAAATGACGGATAAACGCATTGCCGAAGTTGACGTGCTGCTGGAGGCAAAAGAGAAGGATTTAATGGAATTATAATTACCCGCCAACTGTTATTTATCTTTCATTGGATTAGTGAGCCCATTTTGTCGTCACGTTATAACTTGCTTGCACTGTTTTCTGCTCAATCACCTGTCGTCCATAGGTACGTTTGTCGTGCTGGAATTTTGTGATGACAGACGATACCCCTTCTGATTCTTCTTCCGAGACGGTTCCCGTTTCGAAACAAACCATCCCCAGGCATGTTGCCATCATCATGGATGGTAACGGCCGTTGGGCGCAAAAACGTAACCAGCCTCGCATCATGGGACATCGCGCTGGCGTTGAAGCCGTACGGGGTGTGGTGGAAGGCTGCGCTAAGAGCGGTGTTGAGGTGCTGACATTGTTTGCGTTTAGTAGCGAAAACTGGCGACGTCCGAAGAAAGAAGTCGGTCTGCTCATGGAATTATTCATGACGGCATTAGGCCGCGAAGTGAAGCGCCTGCACAAAAATAATGTGCGCCTGCGAGTGATCGGTGACGTTGAGGGTTTCAGCAAGCCACTGCAAAAACGGATTGTGGATGCGGTAGCGCTTACACAGGAAAACACCGGGCTAACGGTTGTGATTGCCGCAAACTATGGTGGTCGCTGGGATGTAACGCAAGCGGCGAAATGCCTTGCCCGGCGTGTGCAGTCTGGTGAAATCAGTGTTGAGCAAATAACGCCTGAACTTATGTCCGAATGTATTTCGTTGGCAGACCTACCCGAACCTGATCTATTTATTCGTACTGGTGGCGAAAGTCGCGTTAGCAATTTTATGTTATGGCAGCTGGCATACACTGAATTTTATTTCAGCGATATTTTGTGGCCGGATTTCAAAATCGATGAACTAAACGATGCGATCGCATCTTTTGCTTTCCGGCAACGTCGGTTTGGGCGCACCGGGGAACAAGTCGAACAAAACCAGGCTGGCGCATCGTGATGCCGAATACGCCATGTTAAAACAGCGACTGCTTACAGCGGCGATTTTAGTGCCTTTGGTGGTGTGGGGAATTCTACGGTTACCGACGCCGTATCTTGCGTTAATACTGGCTGCGTTTATTGCCCAAGGTGCCTGGGAATGGACGGGCTTCATGAAAATGAACGTCGCCTGGCAACGTGTGCTTTATGTTGTGACCGTGGTGCTTGGTCTGGCCTGCATCTGGATTTACCAGCAGGACTTTGCAAGCGGTGTTGGCACCTGGCTCGCATTGCCGACGCTGAGTTTGTTTTGGTGGCTGCTGGCAATGGTGTGGGTGTTGAGTTATCCGGCGGCAGTGAAGCGTTGGTCGTCCACCGCAGTGCTCGCCATAATTGGACTTTTCGTACTGTTACCCACCTGGGTTGCTGTGGTGGGCTTGCACGCTAGTGGTGAACAGGGACCATTGCTGGTGATGTACCTGTTGAGCCTTATTTGGGTGGCAGATTCAGGCGCTTATTTTGGTGGGCGTAAATGGGGCAAACGCAAACTGGCACCCGCAGTTAGCCCTGGGAAAAGCTGGGAAGGAGTGATCAGCGGTGCAGCCTTGAGCGTAGCATACGCGATTGGCGCAGCGCAGGTTCTGGATTTGCCTGGGAACCAGTGGCCATTGTTTGTTGTCTTGTCGCTGGTGACGGTGTTTTTCTCAGTATTGGGCGACCTCACCGAAAGTATGTTTAAACGTCATGCCGGAATAAAAGACAGCGGGACTTTGCTGCCGGGGCATGGTGGGGTGCTGGATCGCATCGACAGCGTTACTGCTGCGGCACCGGTGTTTGTGGTGGGCTACTGGTTGGCTGGATTTAACGGACTGAATCACCTAACGGGAATCAGTGTGTCCTAATGACAATGATTCCAACCGGTTCTATTGGTGTAACGGTTTTAGGTGCCACCGGCTCCATTGGTGTGAGTACGCTGGATGTAATTGCTCGGCACCCGGATCGTTATCGTGTGGTGGCATTAACCGCGAATAAACAAGTAGATCGGTTGCTTGAACAATGTCGCGCGTTTGAACCCGAATATGTGGTGCTGGCCGATGCTGACGCCGCAGAACGGATGCAGCAAAAGTTATATGAAACGGGGCTGGCCACCAAAGTACTTAGCGGTATGGAAGGCCTGGAAACAGTTGCATCTCTGAAGCAAACGCAACAGGTGATGGCCGCGATTGTGGGTGCTGCAGGTTTACGCCCAACATTAGCCGCTGCCCGTGCCGGAAAACGTATATTGCTGGCCAACAAAGAAGCGCTGGTAATGTCGGGCAAAATATTTATGGATGCCGTACAGGAAAATGGCGCGGAGTTACTACCCATTGACAGTGAACACAATGCGATTTTTCAAAGTATGCCAGCCAGTTTTTCTTGCACTCAGCTATCAAGTGATTTGTCTTCAATGGGTGTGCAAAAAATATTATTAACCGCTTCGGGTGGACCTTTTCGCGAAATGGATAAATCCCAGCTGGAATCGGTTACCCCGGAACAGGCCTGCGCGCACCCTAACTGGAATATGGGTCGGAAGATTTCTGTGGACTCAGCCAGCATGATGAACAAGGGGCTGGAAGTTATCGAGGCCTGCTGGTTATTTAATATGGCGCCAGATCAAGTTCAGGTGGTGATTCATCCGCAAAGTGTGGTGCATTCCATGGTGTCTTACGTTGACGGTACAGTGTTGGCACAACTCGGCAATCCGGACATGCGCACACCCATAGCGCACGCCATGGCCTGGCCGGAACGAATGGACTCTGGTGTTGCTGCCCTGGATTTATTTGATGTGGCGCAACTTAATTTTGAAAGACCTGACATGGAACGTTTTCCTTGTTTGCATTTGGCTTATGCCGCAGGTGAGGCAGGTGGTACTGCCCCGACTATTTTGAATGCAGCGAATGAAATTGCGGTGGAATACTTTCTGGACAAAAAAATACGCTTTACAGCCATTCCCGATATCATTTCACAAACCATGGAGAACACAGCCATCGAAACAAATGGAACGCTGGAGACAATATTGGCAGCGGATCAATCTGCACGTGAAACAGCGATAGCATTCGCACAGGGTCAACGCATATGAGTACGTTTTTCACCTCAGTATTGGCACTGCTTGTTACTTTGGGATTACTGATCGCCTTCCATGAGTTTGGTCACTTTTGGACAGCGCGTAAGCTGGGTGTAAAGGTACTACGTTTTTCTATTGGTTTTGGTAAGCCGTTATGGTTGCGACGTTATGGTGTAGACCAAACGGAATACGTGATTGCTGCTTTTCCAATTGGCGGCTTTGTAAAAATGCTCGATGAGCGTGAAGGTGAAGTGCCGGAAGCAGAGTTGCACCGAGCCTTTAATCGACAGTCAGTGTGGCGTCGTTTTGCCATTGTTGCCGCAGGACCTATTTTTAATTTTATCTTTGCGATTTTAGCCTTTTGGGTGATGTATATGATAGGTGTGCCAGGTGTTGCACCCATCATCGGCGAAGTAAAGCCCGATAGTGCTGCGGCAGTGGCAGGATTTCATGCGGGAGATCGCATCACTGAAGTGGATGGCACAAAAACGCCCACTTGGGCGGTGGTGCGCATAAATATGCTGGATGCTGCGCTGGGGAATGATGACGTTTTATTGCGTGTGCGAGATGCCGACGAAAACGAACGAAATCTCACTTTGCCAGTGACCGGTGTTTCTGATGAAGATAAACAAAAAAATCTCTTAAAGCATTTAGGCATCTCGCCGATTCGCCCATCACTGCCCGCAATTTTGGGAGAGTTATCAGCGGATGGCCCAGCTATGAGGTCAGGCCTTAAGAAAGGAGATCACATTTTACGCATTAATGGCGAGTCTTTGGCTGACTGGATGGCTTTGGTGAATGTGGTGCGTGCGCATCCCAACAAACAATTACAGATAGAGTTTGAACGTGGTGGCCTTGTGCAGTCACTTGAGGTAACAACAGCGAGTAAAAAAACAGAGACAGAAACTATTGGCCGTATTGGTGCAGCACCTGCGTCACCTGAACCGCTTCCTGCTGAATTTAAAGCCCGTGAAGAATATTCGCCGATGACTGCGATGACAGTATCTATGGCCAAGACGTGGCAACTGTCGGCACTCACGTTGCGCATGATAGGCAAAATGATTGTTGGTGAAGTGTCGGTCAAAAACCTTAGTGGACCAATTACGATTGCCACATACGCGGGTTATACCGCCAGCGCAGGTATCGGTGCTTTTTTATATTTTCTTGCCGTGGTGAGTATTAGCTTGGGCGTTCTCAATCTGTTGCCAGTACCGTTACTGGATGGTGGTCATTTAATGTATTACCTGATTGAAATGCTGAAGGGCAGCCCGTTATCTGATGCGGTGCAGCTTAAAATGCAACATTTGGGCATTGCTTTTTTACTCATGTTAATGAGCCTGGCGTTGTATAACGACATAATGCGTTTGTTTGCCGATTGATTTATTTGGGGTTGTAAATTGAAGATTGTTTTACGTAAAAAATTTCTGCGCCTGTTAAGTGCAGTTCTATTCGCTGTTTTACTTACGCCGGCATGGGCGTTTGATCAGTTCGTGGTGCAAGATATTAAGGTTGTTGGTCTGCAGCGTATTTCACTGGGAACCACATTTAATTATTTGCCCATTAAAGTGGGTGAGTCGCTGGATGATGCAAAGGCAGGTGCAGTGATTCAGGCCTTGTACAAAACGGGGTTTTTTGAAGACGTTCAATTAACTCGTCAGGGTGATGTGCTAACAATCCACGTGGAAGAACGCCCTTCTATCGCCAAGATTAAAGTTTTTGGTAACGAGGAACTGGATACTGAAGAACTGAACACTGCCTTGAAGACGATTGGCCTGACAGAAGGGCGAATTTTTAACCGTTCGCTACTGGATCAGATCGAACAGGAACTGCATCAACAATATTTTAGCCTGGGTAAATACGGCGTAAAGATTGAGGCTAAACTGAAAAAGTTAGAACGTAATCGTGTTGATATCACTATTGATATAGATGAAGGCGATGCGGCAAAAATAAAACAGATCAATATTATTGGTTCTCACAAATTTGATGAAGCCAAGCTGCTGGACAAGTTCGAGCTTTCGACACCGACCATGTGGTCAGGTATTTCTGGCAGTGGGAAATATTCCAAGCAAGAATTGCTGGGCGACCTGGAGAAACTACGTTCTTACTATCTTGACCGTGGCTACCTACATTTTGCGATTGATTCCACTCAAGTTTCAATTACACCAGACAAACGTGACGTTTTCATCAATGTTAATGTTACTGAAGGTGAGCAATACACCATTACTGACGTCAAAGTGAGCGGTAACATGGTGGTGCCGGAAGAAGAGTTACGTAAGCTTCTGACGGTTCACACTGGGGATATTTTTTCGCGGCGTTCGGTTGCAGAATCGGGTAATAAAATTAGCGAACGTTTGGGAATTGATGGATATGCCTTTGCCAACGTGAGTTCGGTGCCGGATATCGACGAAAAGAACCGTACCATTGCGCTGAATTTTTATGTTGACCCAGGACATCGCGTTTATGTAAGACGAATCAATATTACCGGTAATACTAAAACCCGTGATGGTGTGGTGCGGCGCGAAGTACGTCAAATGGAAGGCGGTTGGTTATCGTCTCCCTTGGTTGAGCGCTCGAAGATTCGTTTACAGAAATTGGGTTTCTTTGATACGGTAAATGTTGAAACGCCAGCTGTACCCGGCACCAAAGATCAGGTTGATTTGAATTTTGATGTTGCTGAGGGATCTACTGGTAATTTCACGGCGGGTTTGGGGTATGGCGATACACAGGGCCTGTTGTTTAATTTAAGCGTTACCTTGAATAACTTCTTGGGTACTGGTAAACGCATTAGCACAGAGGTGAATAATAGCAAGGTGAACACGGTCTACCGTGTTTCGTACACAAACCCCTATTACACACCGGAAGGCATTAGTCGCGGATTCAGCGTTCACTCGGAATCAACCGATGGCAGCCAAGCAAATCTCGCCAACTTCTCCACGAATAGCTACGGCGCTAACGTAAATTATGGTTTCCCCATCAGTGAGTACAATCGTGCCTCCTGGAGTTTGGGCTTTGATAATACAGACTTAACGATAAACACCTTAACGGCGCCGGCATCCTATTCAAAATGGGTGGCAGAAAACGGCAGTAATTTTAATACTTATTCGACAACATTGAGTTGGTCACACGATACTCGTAACCGGGCGATTTTTCCTGATAGTGGCTACTATAGTTTGCTGTCTGCGGATGTGGCATTACCGGGGGGGGATCTTGAATATTACAAGTTATCTGTGCGCCAGAAGTACTACATCCCATTGGCAAAGGGAACGAGCTTGTTCTTGGGCGCCGATCTTGGTCATGGTGCTAGCTACGGTGACACGACCAGGTTACCTTTTTACAAAAATTATTACGCGGGCGGTGGACGTTCGGTGCGTGGTTTTCGCGGGAATAGCCTAGGCCCCCATGATAGCGTTACAAATGACCCTATCGGCGGCACCACCAAGGTTGTGACTCATCTGGAACTATTCTTTCCGTCACCCTTCGCAGAAACGGAACACAGTTTCCGGTTGAGTGCTTTTGTGGACTCGGGTAATGTTTTTGACGCAGGAAAGGATATTTCCATCAATGAATTGCGTTCATCCTATGGTATTTCCGCGATTTGGCTGACCCCAGTGGGCGCGTTAACCTTCAACTGGGGTTGGGCGATTAATGCCAAGCCAGCTGATGAGACGGAGGTATTCCAGTTCTCCATCGGCGCGCCGTTTTAGGTAGACTGCAGGCGGTGTCTAGCTCCTGGAAATGGCACCCTGTCTAGGCATTGGGTCGCGAGGAGTTTCGTGGCATCATACGGAGGGTGCCGGGTAATGATTAGGTCGTTATATCAAGTTGCGAGTGGAGGCTATGCTAGAACAAATGTCACAAGAAATGTCAAAGAAAACAAACGATAGGCTCGTTTTTAAACGGTTTTTATTATTGCTCTGTTTTTGCCTGGGAGCCTGGTTAACCATCTCTGCAACGACGGCTATTGCGGCTGAGGTAAAAATTGGCTTTGTGAACGCAGCACAGGTATTAGAAGATGCGCCACAAGCCGATGCGGCACGCAAGCATTTGGAGAAAGAGTTTTCTCCCCGCAACAAAAAATTTGTAGCAGCACAAAAGCAGGTGCGTAAGTTGGAAGAAAAACTCACTCGCGATGGCGCTATTATGAGTGAATCAGAACGCCGCAAACTGGAAAGGGAAATCATCTCTAAGAAGCGTGATCTTAAACGGACCCAGGAAGAATTCCAGGAAGACCTGAATATTCGTCGTAATGAGGCCTTTGACAAACTACGGCGACGTGTATTTGAAGTGATCAATGATATTGCGAAAAAAGAAAAATATGATCTTATCGTCAGTGACGGTGTGCTTTATAGAACGGATCGTATCGATATCACGGGCAAAGTGGTGGATAAGCTAAAGCAGGAATTTGCTGCGGCTTCAAAAAAATAAGTCAGTAAACTCATAGCTTCTTTAATGCACACGCTCACCCTGAAAAATATCATTGAGCGATTGCATGCCCAGGGTTTGTCGACACACTTTTCCGGTGATACTGATCAACTAATCACTGGGGTCGCCTCCTTAACAGAAGCCAGTGAGGGTGATATCACCTTCCTCATCAATCCGCGCTTTAAAAAAGAGTTAAGTTCAACCAAGGCTTCTGCAGTGCTCCTGACTGCAGACGATGCCGATGCGGTTCCCACTAAAGCCATCGTGGTGGGCAACCCGCATGTGGCTTATGCCCATATAGCAGCTTGGCTGTATTCTGATGATGATTTTTCTCCCGGCATTCATCCCGCTGCCACAGTGAATTCGAGCTGTAGCGTGCACAAATCTGCGCAGATTGCTGAAAATTGCAGCATTGCAGCAGGAGTGGTGATTGCTGCGGGTTGTCAGATAGGCCCGGGTTGCGTGCTCGGTAACAATGTCACGCTGGGTGAGAACACGCGACTCATGGCTAATGTCACAGTTTGTCATGGTACTCAAATCGGATGTCGCACTATTTTGCATCCGGGTGTAGTGATCGGTGCTGATGGCTTTGGACTGGCCAACGACGATGGAAAATGGCTAAAAGTGCCACAAATCGGCAAGGTTATTCTGGGCGATGATGTTGAAGTGGGTGCCAATACCACTATTGATCGTGGTGCGATCGGTGACACGATTATCGAGAACGGCGTCAAACTTGATAACTTGATCCAAATCGGACACAACGTCCACATTGGTGCCCACACGGCTATTGCGGCCTGTACTGCTGTGGCAGGTAGCGCGATTATCGGCCAACATTGTGCGATTGGTGGTTGCGTGGGCATTGTCGGCCACCTCGAGATCGCGGATAATGTCACTATCACCGGCATGTCGCATGTTGCGCAAGCAATTACTAAAGCGGGCATTTATTCCTCTGGCACACCATTGGAGGAAAATACCGCATGGCATCGGAATTATGTTCGCTTGAAACAGTTAGACGACATGGCGCGCCGCTTAAAAAAACTGGAAAAACACATATCCGCTTCTCAACATCCTGAAGAGACAAAAAATAATGAGTGAGTCATTGGAAACGCTGGATATCTATCAGATTCTGGAACATTTACCCCACCGCTATCCATTTTTGCTGATTGACCGGGTCACTGAGTGCAAGGTGGGCGAGCGCTTAGTGGGCTATAAAAATGTGAGCTTTAACGAACCCTATTTTACCGGTCATTTTCCTGATCATGCAGTGATGCCCGGGGTCTTGATTTTGGAAGCCTTGGCACAAGCAACTGGAATTTTGGCGTTCCGTACCAGCGGCAAGGTGCCCGATAAAGATTCCTTGTATTATCTAGTGGGTATTGATAATGCCCGCTTTAAACAGCCGGTTATTCCGGGTGACCAGTTAGTACTGGAAGTCGACATTATTAAAACCAAACGCGGTGTCTGGAAATTTAATGGCGTCGCAAAAGTAGATGACAAAGTGGTATGTTCTGCGGAACTCATGTGCGCCGAACGGGGCGTGTGACCTTGGTTACAAGCTAATGTTCGCCTTAAGTTTTCAAAATCATTGAGGTAGCAGCTTCTTGATTCATCCTCAGGCCATCATCGACCCCAGTGCCACAATTGCGAATGGTGTCAGCATTGGCCCGTTTTCAGTGATCGGTGCCGGTGTGGAAATTGCTGAAGGCACTGTCATCGAATCACACGTGGTGATTGATGGACCCACGCGAATTGGCCGCGATAATAAAATCTATTCGTTTGCCGCTATCGGTGGCGATCCTCAAGACAAAAAATATGCAGGTGAAGCCACCGAACTGGAAATAGGTGATCGCAACGTTATCCGCGAGTACTGCACGATCAGCCGCGGTACCGCGCAGGACGTGGGTGTTACCCGCATCGGCAATGACAACTGGATCATGGCCACCGTGCACATCGCCCATGACTGCCAAATTGGTAACCACACCATCTTTGCCAATAGCACAACCCTGGCAGGGCATGTCATCATTGAGGATTACGTTATTTTGGGTGGCTTCACTTTAGTCCACCAGTTTTGCAAAATTGGCGCACATTGTTTTACGGCAATGAATAGCGTAATTTCCAAAGATGTATTGCCATTTCTAATGATCTCCGGGCACATGGCCAAACCGCATGGATTGAATAGTGAAGGACTCAAACGTCACGGTTTTTCCAACGAAGCACTGAGTCAATTACGTAAGGCCTATAAAATTATTTACCGCTCCGGGAATACGCTGGAACAGGCCATCGCTGAGCTAGAACCCTTGTCACAAAACTGCAGTGAAATTACCCAGCTACTGGATTTCATAAAAGGTGTCACCCGCGGGATTGTGCGGTAAGTGGCGAACCGGTTGTCGCAATGAAGCCGTTGCGATTCGGTATTGTCGCTGGCGAGGCCTCAGGTGATTTACTGGGTGCTGGCCTTATTACCGCCATCAAGCAACAGCACCCGGACGCAATCTTTGAAGGCATAGCCGGGCCACAAATGATCGCCGCCGGTGCCAGTAGTCTTTTCCCCATGGATCGTTTATCAGTGATGGGCATCGTGGAAGTGCTGAGTCGCTATCGTGAACTATTGGGCATTCGCCGCCAACTGGCCACACACTTCAAACAAAATCCACCCGATGCCTTCATTGGCATTGATGCACCGGACTTCACCCTGGGTTTGGAAAAACAGCTACACACAGCGGGCATCAACACGGCGCACTATGTTAGCCCCTCGGTGTGGGCCTGGCGGCAACGCCGGGTAAAAAAAATCGCAGGCTCCACTGATTTGATGTTGACCCTGTTTCCCTTTGAAGCGCGATTTTATCAGGAACACCATGTGCCGGTGCGTTTTGTCGGACACCCGTTGGCCGATACCATTCCACTGCTTGCGGACAAACAAGTAGCACGACAGCAGGTGAATTTATCGAGCGATGCCGAAGTGCTCGCGCTATTGCCAGGCAGCCGATCCAACGAATTACACTATCTGGCGCAACCTTTTATTGATGCTGCCTGCTGGTTGCAAGCACGACGACCGAATCTGGAATTTGTTGTTCCACTGGCAAACAAAGAACGTCGTGCACAGTTCGAACAAGCCGTGCTACAGGCAAAATCCCGGGGCGTTGACCTTCCAAATTTAACGCTGATTGATGGTCAATCGCGCGATGTCATGGCTGCAGCAGATGTTGTTTTACTGGCATCCGGCACCGCAGCACTGGAAGCCATGTTGTTAAAACGGCCCATGGTGGTAGCGTATAAATTAGCACCGTTGACCTACTGGCTGGCCAAGCGTTTGGTGAAAGTGGAAAATGTATCACTGCCGAACTTACTCGCGAAGGAAAGTCTCGTGCCAGAATTCATTCAGCACGAAGCGACGGCAGAGAAACTTGGGCAGGCGGTGCTGGTTTATTTTGAAAATCCCTCGAAGAGGGATCAGCTAGACCAGCGTTTCACCGAAATTCACAAAACATTACGCCAGGATGCCAGCGCACAGGCAGCAGATGCGGTGTTACGTTTAGTCAAACAAAAGGCTCAATAAATATGGACACACAATCAACACTCGATTCTTCTGCAACGGCGTTGTGGGTTGCGGGCGTCGATGAAGTCGGTCGAGGGCCATTGGCGGGGCCGGTGGTAACGGCTGCGGTTATCCTCGATCCCGAAAAACCGATTTCTGGTTTGGCCGATTCCAAAGTGCTCAGCGAGAAAAAGCGCGAGGCATTGTTTGATGAAATACGAGAGAAAGCCAAGGCCTGGGCAATTGGACGCGCCGAAGTGGAAGAAATCGATAACATTAATATTTTGCAAGCAACCATGCTGGCGATGCAGCGCGCAGTTGCAGGACTGGTATTGCAACCTGGGCATGTACTGGTGGATGGAAATCGATGTCCCGCTTTACCCTGTACTTCTGAGGCAATTATCAAAGGGGATGGCAAGATTCCGGCGATCAGTGCGGCCTCGATTATCGCCAAAGTAACACGTGATCGTGAAATGGTGTTGCTGGATGCCGAGTATCCCGGTTATGGTTTGGCGGGACACAAGGGCTATCCCACCAAGATGCACATGGCAGCGTTACAGGAACTTGGTGTCACCCCTATTCATCGCCGCTCGTTCGCACCAGTACGGCGGGCATTAGATTTTCAATAATTATTTTACAGGCACAGTTATGACGCATCCCTTACAACATTTGCTGGATAATAATACACGCTGGGCAGCAGGTGAAACGGCAGACGACCCCCATTATTTTCAACGCTTGTCAACCCACCAGAATCCGGAATATTTATGGATTGGATGTGCAGATAGCCGGGTACCAGCTAATGAAATCATTGGCCTCGATCCAGGCGAAGTGTTTGTGCATCGCAATGTGGGTAATGTTGTTGTGCATACCGACATGAACTGTCTGTCGGTGATCCAGTATGCAGTTGATATCCTGAAAGTGAAACACATTATTGTTTGCGGCCATTATGGTTGCGGTGGAGTACATGCTGCCATGGAAAATACGCAACATGGGTTGATCGATAATTGGTTGCGTCACATTAAAGATATTTATCAAAAAAACCAGCAGGAAGTGGATGCCATTGAAAATCTTTCCCAGCGAAAATCACGTGTGTGTGAAATTAATGTGCTCGAGCAAGTGGCCAATGTGTGTTACACAACCATCGTGCAAAATGCCTGGCAACGCGGCCAGGAATTAGCAGTGCATAGTTGGGTGTATGGTTTACAGGATGGTTTGGTAAATGATCTTGGTATAATTGTTGAAAGCGTAGAGCAATTACCGGAAGCTTATCGAATGATCACAGGCACTAAAGAAATTTCCTGAACCACAGGCAGGGCGAACGAAAGCGTCAATACTCACATACTTTAATTCTTGATAGACTTTATTCCACGCAGCTTGCCGCGAACGCTGTCATTCCGGCGAACGTCGGAACCCAGTTACTCTCGCGTGCATCCGAACTCCGGCACTTACCCCAGAGGGTAACCTCCGGAGTGACAAAAAAATTGTTGGGCTGATTTTTTTAATACCCCATCCGTTCACCTAAATCGCCTACTTTCGCCTAAATCGTCTACCTTTGGCGGTACGGTGGGTAGTTTATTAATCGGTGATTGGTTTGATGCAATATTTATACTTTTTAGACAACAGGTATCCTGTTTCAATCATATTTTACTAAGCGTGAAACCGGTATTCTGCTGGAATCAACAGCGTTAAATCAGCAATAAATATGGCGGAGCACGCCATGAAAATTGTTAACCAGGCCTTCAACAATCGTTCTGCGCGGCCGATATATGTTATGGGAAAAAATACTGCAAGGCACCTTCATTGAACAATAAAATACGGGTCTACACTACTGAACTCAAAGTTGGAATGTATGTATCTGAGCTTGATTGTCCTTGGGTTGATACACCATTCCTATTTCAAGGCTTCCTGGTGCGGGACGTAGACGATATTAACGCGCTGCGTGAGCAGTGTGAATTCGTTTATGTCGATAAGGCGCGTTCTCGTAAAGAGGTTGCAGCCCACCTATTAGCGTCATCGCACATGCCGACCTCCCAACAAAAAACGAAAAAACGCAGGCGCTCACTCAAATTTTCTGAGAAACACTTTCGTCAAAGTTTAATGCAGTCATACGGGGTCTATCGGGATGCCCGAGGCTGGATTGACCAAATGCTTGAAGACAGTCGGCTAGGTAAAGGCGTCGATGCGGACAAAGCGCGTGTATTGGTTAGCCGGCTGGCAGACCAGGTGATTCAAAATCCCGATGCCCTGGTTTGGTTGACGCATCTTAAGAATCGCGACGAATACACGGCAACACATTGTATCAATGTCTGTATTCTGGCTCTGACCTTTGGCCGGTCACTGGATCTAGATGATGAACCCTTGCACAAACTGGGGATGGGTGCCTTGTTGCACGATATTGGTAAAATGCAAGTGCCTGATGAAATCCTGAATAAACCAGGTAGGCTAAGCAAGGCAGAGTTTGAAATCATGAAGGGACATCCAACCCATGGTCATGCCATGTTGGTTGATGATCACGAACTTGAAGCGGAAAGTCTGCACGTAGTTTTGCACCACCATGAACGACTTGATGGCGGCGGATACCCGCAAGGGTTGGCAGAAGTAGATATCCCGTTGCTAACACGCATCGCCAGTATCGTGGATGTGTACGATGCAATAACTTCTGACCGTTGTTATCACGATGGTGTGTCTCCCGCACTGGCATTGGAGAATCTGTTTAAGTGGTCAAAGGGGAACTTCGATGTCAGGTTACTTGAACAATTTATTAAATGCCTGGGTATTTACCCCATCGGCAGTGTAGTTCGTTTGAATACGAATGAAGTCGGTATGGTTGTCGCCACTGATCATGACCACCGCGTTAAACCGATCGTGTTATTGGCGATGAATGGGGATGGTAAAGCATACCTGCCTCGCAGGTTGATCAATTTGTCCAGCGCTGTTTGGGTAAAAACCGGCTCGCCCATCACCATAAAAGAAGTCTTACAACCAGGATCATTGGGCATTGAAATCAGGGAAGTTTTACAAGAAGAATTAAACTATTCGGAGAGTCAGATTGCGATTGTGGAAATGTGAGAGTGTGAGAGTGTGAGAGTGTGAGAGTGTGAGGCTTAAGTTTTGTTAACATGAAGTAGTTCAAATTGCGATAGCCACCGGACTGCGTTTTTCCAAAGATAAAATATCTGTAGATTCCAACTCCGGCAGGCTTATTGTGAAGACTGAGCCTTGGCCATGTGTGCTTTTAACTAAAATATCGCCTCCCAACATTTCACAAAATTGTTTGCTAATCGCCAGGCCGAGTCCTGTACCTTCGTATTGTCGATTGCTTGCTTGGTCAGCTTGGGTGAAGGGTTTAAATAAATTTGCGATATCTTTTTCCGCTACT
>CAZXZI010000054.1:0-18007 GCA_964645165.1 uncultured Ectothiorhodospiraceae bacterium | reverse complement strand
GTTTCGGTAAAGGCCCACCAGTCACTGCGATGTTCGAGAAAACTGTTGAGCACGGTTTGTGTGTTGGCCAGGCCGTTGCAATGCTCAAACAGGGTTTCGATAGCTGTAGCAGCACTGCTCTGTGGATGACGGCCGGCTTCGGCACACAGGGCATCCCAGGCCGCACGCCTCAATTCCGCCGTAGATTCAAGCAGCTCAAAACCGGGTGGAATACCAGCCTCCAGCGGAAAACGTCGCAGGATGTCCTGGCAAAAGGCATGGAAGGTGGTGGTCTTCACCGTGAAGGGTGAACGCAGCAATGCCTCGTACAAGGTGGTGGCGCGTTGTAGCGTGGCAGCATCCGTGGGGGCGCCAATCTGTTGAAGCAGGGCTTTCAATTCCGCAGGTTCGCTCTGTGCCAGCTCCAGCAGGCGTGCGTTGAGACGGGTCTGCATCTCGGTGGCCGCCTTGCGGGTGAAAGTGACGGCGAGAATGCCATCAGCCTGTGCACCAGCAAGCAGCAAGCGAATCAACCGGGTGACCAGCAGCCAGGTTTTACCGGTACCGGCAGAGGCGTTAACGGTGGCGTTGAGCGTAGGGTCGGAAGCAGTAAGCGGATTGGACATGGGGACGATACTTTAGCAGTTCAGCGTGAAGGGTGGCTAACGGGAAAATGCGGGTGACGCAGCGGAAATTTTGCGATGCATCTTTTTTTGTCTGCTTTGGTGAGTCTTTTGGGTAAAAATCGAGCCTGCTAGCTTGTAGGATTTTTCTGAAAGGAGTGTAGTCCGCGCACCGTGATAGCACCTAAATCTGGTTATTAATTGACCACCAGTGCTTTGTTTGCACAGGATAAATACAATTTTCGCTGTTTTTATCACGTTAAGTGGTATCGAAAGTACTAGTTATAAAAACTTGTGATGAAGTGAGGATTTGTTATTATCTTTTTTAATTCTACAGATTGTCCTTCGGGACAAAAACACGGAAGGTGGCAAGGACGAGCAAGGAACATTGTCGAAGGATCGACGCGGCCATGGATGGCCGGTACGGAGGTAAACGAAGGCGGCTCTGGGACGAGCCGCCTTCGCTCGTTCCGGGGTAAAGAAAATGACTGGGGACTAGGGGGTTAGGACTAAGTTTCTCTTAATTAGAGCCTGCGGCACCTATTTTACTACCCAGTTCCTAGCACTTTTTTAGGCTTCCCAAGCCTCACGTCGACAGATGCCTGACATCTGACAATATTCACAAGTCATCTCATCCCCCCAGGCTGGCATCGGGGTTCCCTTCGAGATCTGATCCACCAATACATTCAGCCGTTCCCCGATGTCTTGCGTTAGTGTATCCAGCGTTTCGGTTTCCAGCATGCCCTTTGATTTAACCACGGGAGCCGCACTGCGAGCAGAGTCCAAGGCAAGGTATTCAACCTGTGTGACGGTTGCGTTGCCAGCATGTTCTGCCAGCAAGGCATAAAAAGGTAATTGCACGGATTCACCACTGAGCACATCGGCATCTTTGGATGTGGCACCGGTTTTATAATCCACAATGCTGACGATGGGTGCGCCGGAGTCGGCATCGGTGCCCGCATCCATTCGGTCGAGCCTGCCGGTCAGCGAGGTTTTGCCGTATTCGCGGCTGACATTCAGTTCCGTGGACTTCACCCGCCACTGCGTTTGCCGCTCCTGTTGCCATTCGATATAGGCAGGAATCATGTCCTGCCAGCGTTTGAGCCAACCGCGGTGCAGGAAATTGTCTTCCAGATCACGGTCAAATACGGCTGCGGCAATCTCGTTGAGGCATTGAATTGCAGCTGGTTTATTGTTGTCGGTAATCGTTGCGATAAACGGCCCGGGCAAGTCATGTACATCGCTGTGAAACGCCTGCAAACAAAGATGTACCCGCTCGCCGTAATCCGCCTTCTGCAACATTTCACGGATACCTTCCGGTGCTTCCAGTTGCAGGCAACGCGCGGCAAAAAATTGATACGGACAATTAATGAGTTGCTGGTAGCCGCTGGCCGATAGATGCTTGGGAAACAACGCAGCAGTGATGCATGCCGTAGGGTTGGCTGGCGTTGTGTGGGGCAGAGGATCGGCAGGGTGAGTCACTTGCGTGTCGGTCTGATTAACCCGTTCGGTCAGTGCCGTATTAATAAGCCGGTTGCCGTATGCAAGTTGATGAAAGGATTGCAGCCGTTCCAACCAGGGCGAGGCTACTATTTCTTCACCGTCCTGTTCGCTGCGGCGGGTGAGCAGAATGCTGTCGGCCGATTCCAGCAGGCAACGGAATTGGAGAAACCGTTCAGAAAGTGCCTGTGTGTGGCCAGGCAGGCCAAGTGCCTGGCGCACGCCGTCATTAAAAAAAGGTGAGCCAGCGCTGCAACCCGGCAAGTACTCTGCCTCGGCACCGGCCATGATTAGTGCATCAAATCGTACCAGGCTGCTTTGCGCCAAACTCATCAATTTCACTTGACCGCTGTGCGCAGGGGGTTGGAAATTAAAGCGTTCCAGCGTGCGCCCCAGCCAGGCACGAAACTCGTCCCAATACATGAGTAACTGGCTGTCACCGCAGGCAATCTGCATGGCGTGTAATTCTTCGAGGATACGTTGTCCGGCGGCATCGCCGGCCAGCGAAACCGTTAAACCGAGCTGCGAAAGGCTAGTGTCGAGTGCCAGTAAGAATTCTTGCGGTACGTGTTTTTTATCATCCAATAAATCGCGCAGAGCCTGTGCTGCGGACTCGATCACATCTAACAATAAATGGATGTCGTCATAGTCGGCGGCCAGTTTGGCAGGTAGACGATTTTGCCGATAGTGCAAATGTTCCCGGTAACGGCTCATGCCGCGCGCAATATTTTCCTTGAGTACCACGCCCTGTTCAAATCGATACACGCAAGACAGTAGTTCTTCGTGATTTCGTTCGGGTAACAAGAATGGCGACTTGAGAAAATCCAATAAGGGTTGGTGGGCAAAATCCTCTTCCACCGTTTCCAACCAACGTTCCACGACGGCCGCTGCACTGGTGGTGGACAATGCCCAGCCGGCAGCATCCTGTAACTCAATGCCCGAACGTTCCAACAGGGCGCGCACGCGACGCGCCAGTCGCCGATTTTCGGTGACGATGCCGATGTTACGTTTGCCTTCGTGCCACCAAAGCCGGACTTGTGCATCGATCGCTTGTGCTTCTTTTTCCGCATTACTGGCTTCGTAAACGGACAGCGTTTTACTGATCGGGCTTTTTATGAATTGTTTGGCAGTTCTTTTGGCACGAAGCCGCAGTGGCGTTACATCATTGCTGAACACGCTATTTAAACAGCGTGTGTATTCGTTGCCGGTAGTTGTTTGTTGTTCGACAGGCAGGTTGAGCGTCTGCAAGAGCTTTTGTGCAACGGCGTCTGGGTGATAATCCGCGCCACATTTTTCATCGGTGCTTTTTTCGTCTGTGCTTTGCAGCCACAAAAAAGCGCGTTCTTTTTGCAATAGAGGACTAAGCCATTGTGCTTCTGCAGTAGACAGCTGACTCAAGCCTGCAAAGTAAAAAGTGAGTTGATCGGGTAAAGTATCGCGACTACTGGCAAGTTTAAGGGTGTAATCGCTGTGCCGGTCAACAACCTTGTTGTCGCGCATCTCCTGTTGCCAGGCTTGCCACAGGGTATGCACCAGTTTTGCTTCGCCGAACAGGCTGTCGTTGTTTTGCAAACCAGAGTGAAGGTCAGAGTGAAGGTCAGAGCGAAGGTCAGAGTGAAGGTCAGAGTGTGGATCTGAGTGCAGGCTAGCATCTTGGTTAGAGTGCAAGCCGTAGGCATTACTTAAGGTATTGAAGAAATCATCCAGCGATTTAGGCAGTTGGATATGCGCCGCGCCCAAATCATCAAACAAGGTCAGCAAACTGTCGGCCAAGGTCCACGGATTCCCTTCACCGTACAGAAATTTGTGTTGAATCAGCGCCTCTACCAACATCAATTCACGTTGGTGTTCGGACAGCACCGGTTGTTGGCTGGGGGATTGTTGGCTGATCCAACGTGGCAGTGTATCGACGGTCGGCCCCAATACGGCGGAATGACCGTGCAGCGCGGCAGCGTCAAGTAACAGTTGTCGAAAACGACTGCCTGCCAACGGGTTGGGCAGCAGAACGACAAGCTTGGTCAGGTTGGGTAAGACGGCGTGGTGTTGTTGAATAATGTGCTCGACAAGCTCATGCAGTGGATCGTCGCCATAGGCGATGAGGTGCAGGCTGGCCACTAACGTTCCAGTTTTTGCAGTTTGTTGGGCTTGCCTTCCCATTCTTTGGCGTCAGCCGGTGCAGGTTTCATTTCTGTGATCACCGGCCACAGCGGACTCAGCTCGGCATTCAGTGCAATAAATTTTTCCTGGTCAGCGGGCAGATCATCTTCGGAAAAAATCGCGTTAATGGGGCATTCGGGTTCGCATAGTGTGCAATCGATGCATTCCTCGGGGTCGATCACCAGAAAATTAGGGCCTTCGTGAAAACAGTCCACCGGGCAGACTTCCACGCAATCGGTGTATTTGCATTTGATACAATCTTCGGTAACAACGTAGGTCATGCAATGCTCCTGCTAAGTGTGGTTCAAGATAGGGATCTATTCTAATAACAAAGTTTGCCGTAGGCGAGTGGTCATTTCTGATCATGAGCGGCGGAGGTGCAGAATGAAAAACGAGAAACAGAAAATGGATACTGTGTTCAAGGGTCGTATCGTGCGGGTCGAGACGGGCACCGCAACATTGCCGGACCAGCAGCAGATGCAAATCGAGGTGGTGCGTCATCCCGGCGGCGCTGCAGTGGTGACGCTGGATGACCAGGGTCGGGTATGCCTGCTCTATCAATACCGCGTGGTGTTTGATGACTGGCTGTGGGAATTGCCCGCGGGCAAGATCGATGATGCTGAGCCACCGCTCAACACTGCCCAACGGGAACTGGCCGAGGAGGCGGGTTGCACAGCGGCTTGTTGGCAGGAGCTGGGTGCCATTGTTTCTTCGCCAGGCGTGTTCGATGAGCGGGTGCAACTCTATCTTGCCAGCGAGTTGCAGCAGATCCCTTCAGCGCGAGAGGCGCACGAGATTTTTGAAGTTCACTGGGTGCTATTGGACGATGCCCTGTCGTGGGCGCGCACGGGCAAGATTGTCGATGCCAAGACCATTGTGGGTCTGTTTCGCGCTCAAACCGAGTTGGGGTTGTCGACAGAGTAACCGCAAATAGTCGTGAACAAAACCGGTGATGTGCCGGTTGTGCTTGCGCGTTCAGGTCTTGCTCTTATCCTCGTCGGCATCGCTATCGGCATCGGCATCGGTATCGGTATCAGCAGTGGTATCAGCATCAGCAGTGGTATCAGTATCAGCAGTGGTATCAGTATCAGCAGCGGGTGCAATCAGGTCGGCAGGCAGTTCTGAGATTTCTGATTCCTCAGCCTCTTCACTACTGTCTCCGGCGTCGGATTTCTTCGAGTCGGAAGCCAGTTCCGGCGTTTCGGTGGTCTCTTCTGCGCCAAGGTCAAGTTCGGGGTCGAGTTCGGTGTCTATTTCAGAATCATCCCCTTCCTCGGCCAATAAATCATCGATGACCTGATCCAGATCCGGGGTGTCTTCCTCGGGCTCTGGGGTCTCTGGTTCGGGCTCCGGTTCAGGTTCCGCAGCGGGCGGCGGGGTGGGGGGCGCTTCCTTGGTGGAGGATTTATCCTGCTTTTTTTGATCGAGCTTGGCCTTGATTTTCGGCCACAGCTTGATGCCGCCGTAGATCATGCCGCTCATCAATGCTGTGAGCACGACAATGATGCCGATAATCATGCCCCAATTGATGGATAGGGGGGGCTCGTCGGTAGGCTCTGCGTTGTCGGCGACAGGTTCGGGTTTCGTCTCGGGCTCCGGTTCGGGTTCTGCGAGGAGTTCCGGCTCGGTAACAGGCGGCTGCTCTGCCGGCTCGTTATCTTGCTCGGCCTGGGGCGCGTGCATGGGCTCGGCCTGTTGCAAGGCTGTTTCGCTACCGGCCTCGAAGTGGATCGGTCCGAGCTGCACATCCAGCGGGCTGCCATCATTACCCTGGCCACTGATGTGCGCGGTGAGTTCGTGGTCGCCGGGGCTGTCGTGGGCATCCAGCTCCAGGTGCCATTCGGCGGCGCTGACTTTTTCCGCCTGCGCCTTTTCGAGGACGCCCGAGGGCAGCACATGTTCCACGGCGACGTGCATCGTTTCCGTGTCGATAAGGCTGGCGTAAGGGATGATGGTTAAGACAAAGCGGTTGTGCCCCAGCGGTTCAAGCTGCGCCTTCACCGGCTGGCCCAGTACCTTGACCTGCTGACGTGCGGTGCGCTTGAAGGTGGTGCCATCCACGTCGAGGATAAATTCGTATTCCCCTTCCACCAGCGATTCCTTGAGGCCGGTGGAGAAAATGCCGTCGTTGGCTTTCAGATCGGCGCGCTTGCCATCGTCGCGCAGCCGCCACTGCTGTTGTTCGCCATTGTCCGACACCTGGGTCAGCGTCGCTTTGACGAATTGCAGAAAATCCGGGCGATCGATGACCTTGCCTTCCTGCTCCAGTTGCATCGTAAACAGCAGCGGTCGGCCAGCGGAAAGATCGTTGGGCAATTGGGTATTTTTCATGCGCAAATCGGTGACCACCATCACCCGGTTGTCCGGATCCACGTCGGCGTTGATACGCCAGTCGCCGGGCGACGGGTCTTGCACGGTAATCAGGTCGTAGCGTTCGTCCTCATGCCATTCCACGCCGGCGGGCAGGTTTTTCTGACCAAACTTTTTGCCCTTGGGCGGTTTGATAGTGGTGGGGCGCGCGCCGGGTTTGCGGAACACCAGGAAGGTGGCCTCGTGGATACTGCTGTCCACGGTTACCTTGTTGTCGGTGAGCGGCAGGGTGTCGGCCTTGCTGACCTTTTCAAACATGCGCAGGAACAGGCGTTCCAGCCCATCGGCAGAGTCGATGGTCTCAAACCAGCCGCCGGTGGCCGCGGCCAGCTGTTCCAGCAGGGCGGCGTCCGACTCGCTGGACAGGGCGATGGTGTGCACCGTGGCTCCGGCCTGTTGCAGACGCGGCAAAATCTCGTTGAGAATGCGCGCCCGTGAGGCGCTGTTTTCATCAGTGTTTTTCGAGATGTCCACCAGCCCGTCGGTGAGCAGGATCAGGCTGCGGCGATGGCTTTTGTCGGGACGTTTCCAGTCCCAGGTGGCGCGGCGCAGCACGTCTTCGATATTGGTGCGCAGGCCGTGAGAACTGATCTCATCGGTGGCCGTGCGTGCCTTGTTTTTCCACGCGCTATCCACCGATCCGTGTTTCACCAGCATGTTGGTCCACTGGCCAAAGGTCCACACGCCGGACTCCGTACCCTTGGGCAACAGCGAGGTAAACAGGCGCAACGCCGGGCGGCGCAGATTTTGCGGGTCGGTGCGTTTCATGCTGCCGGAGATGTCGATGAGCACGCGCACGTCATCCACGGGTTCATTGGTGATTTTTTTCGCGGCCCAGGTTGTCGGTAAAAACAGTAGGCACAGCAGTACGGGTGCTATCCACTGCAGTTTCAAAATGAGTCTTCTTTTCATGCGGAAGCCCTTGAATAATCTGAACTATAGTCGTTTTATTCCTTGCCTTAGCATTAGCGGCAAGCGATTGAAATTCTGCATATTTTGTCACAAGAGAATTTCTAAGGGTTTTGATTGCGGGAAGTGGTAGGCCGATGCCATAAAATTTATACGTGTATGCTAAGGTTTATTACATGGTTACCGATACTCGAATCAGTGCACAGAAACTCTTGTTAGTTTTGCCGAAACTGCCAGTATGATCTTGAGGTTGATAGGACTAACCTTTGGAAGCATAAATGGATTTTTTAACCTCTCAAGAAATTCGCATCAGCCTTCTTATCGAAGCAGGCGTTCTGCTGCTCATCGCAATTGGTGTTATTGCGTACCTTGTGTATCGCCTGTTGCGACTTTCCAACCAGACGGTAGTAACTACGGGTACTAGTCACGGGCCAAGTGTGTCTGAATACCTGCAAACGGAAATCAAAAAGACCCAGGACAAGCAAAGTCATCTTGGCAAAAATAGCAAAGAAACCATTCAATTGAATTCTGCCTGTAACCTGCGCAAGCAGGTACTAGCGGGTGAAGTTGAGGTGCTAAAAAGTACGGGCGATGAAGAAAATCATTACTGGCAGCCCGTGCTTGCTTATTACGACATTATCCACGCCGAGTTTGCCACCAAGATAAAAAATTTGGAAGAACACCTCGAAATCAACCAAAAACGCATCGACAATCTAGAGAAATTTAAAGAAAAGGTCTTTCAGCTTCGCGATACGCTTGATGATGCCTATGAAAATAATACCCGCCTGGAAAAAGAGCTGCGGGAAAAAATAAAACAAGGCGCCAAGCTGTCAGAGCTGGAACATACCCTGTGCCAAATGGAAGCAGAGAAGGAAAGTCTCACCAATGAATTGCATCTGGCGGAAAACGAGTTCGTTGCGCTGATGGAAAATGTGGGAGGGGGCAGCATTGGGGCTTCGGGAGGAGATGGTGATCTCACAGCGATTATCGATACTGACTCGCCAGAGGCAAAGCTGAAGAAAAAATTAGATTCCCTGGAGGAAGAAAACGAGTTTCTCTGTGAGCAGATTCAGACCTTGCTAACCCTGGAAGTGGATCTGGAAGGTAAAGAAAAAGATAAGGACGAAAAAATACTGAACCTTGAAAAACGCTACGCAAAGATGGAAGAGCGTTATCTGAAGTTGCAGGATAAGCTTGATGCCTACCAGCAGTCAGCGGCTCGGTGAAAATGTTATTTAATTCGGCGAGCTATTTTTTACTTAATTCACGTAACTGATACAGATGCTCCAGCGCCTCTCTCGGTGTTAAGTTGTCTGGGTTAATCTCTTTTAACGCATCTATCGCAGGATGATCTTTTTCACTTGGTGTGGCGAGCGCAGCAAACAGTGAAAATTGTTCCACCGCCTCACCACTTGGCGCGTTGGCGCTTTGACTTTCCAGTTGTAACAGGCGTTGTTGCGCACGTTGGATAACTGCCTTCGGCACACCGGCCAACGCCGCGACCTGCAAACCATAACTTTGATTAGCGGGCCCTTCTTTTACGGCGTGCATGAACACGATGCCATCGCCATGTTCCACCGCGTCCAAATGTACGTTAGCCACTTGCGATAGAGTTTCCGGGAGGGTGGTTAACTCGAAGTAGTGTGTCGCGAAAAGTGTGAAGGCTTGTACTTCGGTGGCCAGTTCTTCGGCGCAGGCCCAGGCCAGCGACAGACCGTCGAAGGTGGAGGTGCCGCGGCCCACCTCGTCCATTAAAACCAGGCTGCGTTCGGTGGCGTTGTGCAGGATGTTGGCGGTTTCGGTCATTTCCACCATGAAGGTGGAGCGGCCGCCGGCCAGGTCATCGGAGGCACCGATGCGAGTGAAGATGCGATCAAAGGGGCCAATTACTGCGCGCTTTGCCGGCACGAAACTGCCCACGTGGGCGAGCAGGGTGATCAGCGCGGTCTGACGCATGTACGTAGACTTGCCGCCCATGTTGGGACCGGTGATCACTAACATGCGACGCTGTTCGTCGAAGTGCACGTCGTTGGGAATGAAGGGGTCTTCCAGCACCTGTTCCACCACAGGGTGTCGACCGCCTTCGATGTGCAAGCCGGGGGTGCTGACTAATTCCGGTTGGCACAAATCCAACGTTTCGGCGCGTTCGGCGAGATTCACCAGCGCATCCAACTCCGCCAGTGCGGTGGTGCTGTCCTGCATGGCGGGTAATACTTCAGCCAGTTGGTCGAACAGACTTTCGTAAAGCATTTTCTCCTGCGCCAGTGCGCGCTCCTTGGAAGAGAGTGCCTTGTCTTCGAAGGATTTCAGTTCAGGTGTGATGTAACGCTCGGCACCCTTCAAGGTTTGGCGACGGGTGTAATCGTCCGGCGCGTTGGCAGACTGTGCCTTGCTTATCTCAATGTAATAACCGTGCACCCGATTGTAGGCCACCTTGAGTGTGCTGATGCCGGTGCGTTCACGTTCGCGGGTCTCGAGGTCCAACAGAAATTGTCCGGCGTTGTCTTTGAGGGCGCGCAGTTCGTCCAGCTCACTATCGAAACCGGGGGCGATGACACCGCCGTCGCGAATCAACATCGGTGGCACGTCGATTATGGCGGCTGTTAATAGCGCGTGTTGTTCGGGGTACTCACCGATGCGCTGGTTGAGTGTTTCCAGCAACGCGCAATCCTGTCCATTGAAAATGCCGGTTAGTGTGCTGCGCAGGGCAGGCAGACGCTCCAGCGTGTCGCGCAGTTGTGAAAAGTCCCGCGGCCGGGCGTTACGAATGGCAATGCGCGCGAGGATGCGTTCCACATCGCCGATAGCGCGCAGGATGCCTTGCAGGTCTTCGTAACGGTGACCCTCAAGCAACACGGCAATGGCTTGATGACGGTGACGCAGTGCATCGTGATCGGCCAGCGGCCGGTTGATCCAGCGCCGCAACAGACGACTGCCCATGGGCGTGGCCGTGCGATCCATCACCCAGGCGAGGGTGTGCTCGCGACCACCGCCGAGGTTGGTTTCTAACTCCAGATTACGGCGGCTGGCGGCATCCAGCACGATGCTATCTTCGCGCCTTTCGATTTGCAGGCCGCGCAAATGTGGCAGAGCGGTGCGTTGGGTGTCTTTAACGTATTGCAGCAGGCAACCGGCGGCGCTAACCGCGAGGTGGAGCTGGTTGCAGCCCTCTCCGCCAACACCAAAGCCAGCGAGATCATGTGTGCCGAATTGCTGAGTGAGCAGACGCGTGGCCGTCTCCAGTTCAAAATACCACGGCGGCTGACGGCGCAGGCCGGGGCGGTCTCTTTCTATTCCGGGAAGGTCGATACCAGCCGGCATAGCCTCATCATTGAACAACAGCTCGGAGGGATTCAGGCGTTCCAGTTCGCCGGCTAGCGCTTCTTCACCCTCGACTTCCAGCACGCTGAAGCGACCGCTGGTGACATCCAACGCGGCGATGCCGAAATGGCCGTCAGCAGATTGCACGGCAACCACCAGATTGTCGCGGCGCTCCTCCAGCAGAGCCTCGTCGGTGACCGTGCCGGGGGTGACGATGCGTGCTACCTTACGCTCCACCGGGCCTTTAGATGTGGCTGGGTCGCCCACCTGCTCGCAGATGGCCACGGATTCACCCTGACGCACTAATTTGGCAAGATAGCCATCGGCCGCGTGATAGGGAATGCCGCACATGGGGATAGGGTCGCCGCCGGATTTGCCGCGCGCGGTGAGGGTGATGTCCAGCAATTTCGCGGCCTTGCGGGCATCGTCGAAGAACAGCTCGTAAAAATCGCCCATCCGGTAAAATAACAGGGTGTCTGGGAATTCCGCCTTAATGCGCAGGAACTGGGTGATCATCGGCGTGTGCTGACCAGCTGCTTTCTGGGTTTTTTGATTCACTTTTGGTGCGGTGGCGGACATCGGTAAAGTCTATCGAAAATGGGGGACGGGCACTACCGGTGTCCGGTTTTTGTGTGAAGGAAACGGGAGGGGGGATGTGATGAAAACAAGAACGTATTTGGGTGTAAACACGCTGAGATGGACCTGCCTGTGGGTGGGCTTGGGGCTGCTGGCGGGTTGTGCGAGCGTTCCGCAAGTCAGCGTGGACGCCAAGCAAGTGCAGCTACAGTTCAAGGGTAAGACCGTCAAACAGGCGATGGCTGACACCGAGGCCGCCATGGATCGCGCAAAACAGGAGGAGTTGGCCTTTTATTCGCCGGGCTTTTTTGCGGTGGCACAAAAGGCTTTGAAGGACGCCCGATTTCTGATGCTGGCGCCGAAAGACAATAGCGCCGAAGGCAAATCATCGGACACCGAAATATTCACTCAACTGTCGTTAGCCGACAAAAGTCTGGAGCAGGCCGAGGCCACCAAGCCCGAGGTGCAAAAACGCCTGGCGGATATTTTGAAAGTTCGCAGCTCGCTAATCACCAAGGGCATCGATAAATCCAATGCGGGCGAATACGGGGATTTAATGAGCACCTTGTCGGATCTGTTTCGACGCATTGAGAAAAATAAGCTCGAAGATTTTGATCACTCTGCAACAGTGACGTTTCGGCAGTTCCGTCGTTTGGAAGCGCAATCGGTGAAGGCCGTGCAGCTGGATAACAGCATCGCCGTGCTGGAAAAAGCGGAGGCCATGGGCGCCGGTGGCGCAGCACCCAAAAGTTACAAAATAACGCAACAAACGCTAAACAATGCGCGGACAGTTATCGAACGTGACCCCAACGATCAGACGGCCATCAAGGAAGCAGTGGATCGTTTTGCATTCGAGGCCAATCATCTTTTGCACGTCACGGAAGAAGTTAAAGAACTACGTACGCTGAATCGCGGGGCAACGGAAAACATTCTGCTCGCGGTCGAGTCACGCCTGCTGGCGATTTCCGATGCGCTGCATCAGGCTGACCCGCGTGAGCACAATCTGCGTGAACAGGCGGAGATGACCATCAATGCGGCGGACAAACTGTTTGCCAGCAAAGCGGGCGGGGGTGCGAAACCGCCCACGCGCCCCGTCAACAAAAATGAACTCGATGCGGCACACGCCAAGGCCGAACAATTACAGGCTCAATTACAAGATGAGCAGGCAAAAAATGTAGCGCTGGAACGAAGCAAGAAACCATTGAACAAACGTATCGATGCGTTGGAACGGGTGGTGATCAAACTGAATGATCAAAAGGCTGATTTGGAAGAGACTCTGGCGAAGATGGAGCAGCAAAAAGCGCCGCCAGCGGAAGGGGTAGAGATTACGCCGATTGGACGATAGGAATTCCTTGGTTGGAATTACAGCTTCGTTGCGGGAAAGCTTCATGGCGGAGAATAGTTCGCGCGAACGCATATAATAGTGCGTATTAACTACACTAGGAAGGAAGGTAAAAGTGAAGCTTATTCAGGCGGTAGAACTCGGATATTTTCGTTCAGTGTACAAACAAAAAGCTCGACAAGCTTGAGCATATTAATATATTTTTTGGGCGAAATGATTCAGGGAAAAGCAACTTTTTAAGAGCGCTAAACTTATTTTTCCATGGCACAACTAATGTGGGACAAAAATTCGTATTTGATCGGGATTTTTCTCATGCACGACTAGCCGAGGCTGCTGATCTTAAAGATGCGCGAAAGTTTGTGTCTGTAAAAATTTGGTTTACAACACCAAAAAACTGGAAGAAGGCGCTTGGCTCAGAATTTTGGGTAAAGAAGACTTGGAGCATCACCAAACAAGAAGAACCAAGTTTTGAATATTCTATTCCAGACCAATCGAAAGTTCAGTTCTTGACAAGGTTTTTAAACAAGGTTCAGTTTCATTATGTTCCAGCAATTAAAGATCGCCACATATTTGAGGACTTGCTGGAGCAGGTATATGCGGTCGTTGCAAAGCAGGAAGAGTTTGTAGATTCCCTACAGGATTTTTCAATTAAGCTGAGAGAGCGAACTGAGGATCTTAGCGATGGATTATTTAGTAAACTAGCACTCCGAAGTTTTATTGCGCCACCCACAGACCTTGCCGACCTTTTTAGGTCGCTTGATTTTGAAACACAAGGAGACCACGGGGATTCCTACTCGCTCACATTGCAGCGTGGAGACGGAATCCAGGTGCGCCACATACCTCTAATTCTTGCATTTTTGTCAGATAGAGGCCATCAGGATTACAATATTTGGGGGTTTGAAGAACCTGAGAATTCTTTGGAGCTTGCAAATGCCATTGAAGAAGCGCAGGTATTTCTCGGGTACGCAAGAGACTCAAACAAGCAGATATTTTTGACTAGTCATAGCGCTGCATTCTTCAACCTTACTGATGATGAGGTGCGGCGTTATTTTGTATCAAAGATAAATGAAGTAAAAGGTAGAAAAGTTTCAGTCGCACACCTGATTGATCGATCAGGGGATAAACTACCTAATGAACTAATGGGTGAAACTCCACATTTACCAGTGATTAGTAATTATCTCCGCGAGGCGGATGAAAAAATTCAGCTACTCCAGCGTGAAGGCGAAGAGCTTGCCTCCATGCTGAAGCAGCGAGATAAAGACCTTGTCTTTGTTGAAGGTGAGTCAGATAAGATTATTCTGTCTGCCGCGTGCCGTGAGTTTTGTGAAGGGGGTACACCGTTCGAGTTTGTCGATTCTACCGGAACAACAAAAATGCAAGGTTTGGCCAAGGATGGAAAAATGCTCAACAGGCTGGCACCGAAACGGAAAATATTTGTAATTGTCGACAATGATAAAGAAGGCAGGGATTTATATAAAAATGGTAGGCTTGATGGTGGTGGGCGATGGGTAGAACACAAGTCAAATGGCTCATATTGGTGCAGACTCCCTTGGACAAAAGCATTTTCTGAAATTATGAAGATTATGAAAGTGCCCATGGCACAGTGGCCAGGTACGATCGAAAATTTATTTAACTCGGATATTAAAGATATTGCTCAAGAAGATGGTGCTTACTCAAAGTCTGTATCCCCCCATGATGAGTTGCTAGAGAATGGAAATTACAAACGAGTTGTTAGTGCTCTAAATGATGACGCACATGCCGCACATCTCTACGTTCGAACAATCAATGAAAATCACAAAGTTAAGTTTGCGAATTGGGTTGATGTTTATTCGCAAGAAGATAACTCAATACTTGAGCCGCTACGGAATATTGTTGTCGACTTAGAGCATCTGATCAAAAGGTAGTCGTGAAAGCTGGCAGCTCAATTTCTATCAAAAATCAGCTGGAATTTGCAGTCTCACTTCTACCAAATAAGTCGTCATTTGGCCTGCGCTGGAATGATGAATCAGTAGGGCGGGATGGCATCACGGCCACAATTTATCCAATCTCTACCAGTAAACCCTCACATTCTCTCAATCCGACCAAGATCCAGGGTAATTCTTGAGTATCGGACATAATTGTCCGATACTATATCCATGAATGGAAACGAGCTACTCAAAAAACTACGGAAGCTTGCAAAGGCTAAAGGTCTTTCACTGGGAACCATTAATGAGCGTGGCAAGGGTAGCCACATTACGATCAAAATGGGCGACCGCCGCACCACTATGAAAGACCGCAAAAAAGAGATTGGTAAAGGTCTACCACAGCCATGCTGGATCAGTTGGGAGTAGACAAAAGTGATATTTGAAGGGCTGCCTGGAAAATGGAAAAAACCGAACCGGATAAAAGGAATACGATAATGACAAACCAATTTATATTTCCAGTTAAGCTGGAAACCGACGGAGACGGCCGCTTTATAGCCACCTTTCCCGACCTGCCGTTTGGCGTAACCGATGGTACGACCCAGGAAGAAGTCTTGTGCGAAGCTGCTGATGCCTTGGATGAGGTTGTCGCCGGGTTGATTAATGCGGGTGAAGCTATTCCCGTGCCTTCTGCCAAAAAGCGGGGTCAATATATGGTGCCATTGTCAGCGCAGATGGCCGCTAAGGTAGCGTTGTATTCTGCTCGTCGTGCGGCAGGTATTAGCAATGTTGCGTTGGCAAAACAAATGGGCTGCGATGAGAAAGAAGTGCGCCGGATGCTTGATCCGCATCACCCCACTAAGTTGCCACGCATCGAAGCTGCGTTGCAGGCATTAGGGCAGCGGTTGATAATGTCTGTTGCGCCGGATAAGGAGACTTTTGGAGTTCATTGTCATTAAGGTATTTATCCCGCCTCCACCGGTGCATCTTCACTATTCCCCCAATCCGACCAGGAGCCCGGGTAACCTTTGATGTTGGAATAGCCCAACACTTTCAACGCAAAGTACGTTAGCGCAGAGCGGTGATGGGTTTGACAATACGTTACTACCGTTTTGTCTTTCGTTAAACCGCGTTCTTCCATTAAGGCGCGTAACTCAGTTTCGGGCTTGAGACGCATGTTGCGTGATTTATCCATCACGTTAAACCAGTCCAGATTGACGGCGCCGGGGATATGGCCAGCGTGTTCGGCGAATTTTTTTTCGCCGCGATATTCTTCCGGTGAACGCGAATCCAGTAACACAACGTTGTTGTCATCGAGATGTTCGCGAATATAGTGCTGGTTGGCGATGGCAGTATCCACGATGGTTGCTTTGTAGTGAGTGGGCGTGGCTTGCACGGGCGCATCTTCGGTGGGATGACCTTCGTTGTACCAGGCGCCAATACCACCGTTGAGTAAGGAAGCGTTGTGGTGGCCGATGGCATCCAGTGTCCACAGTAAACGGGCTGCCGCGCCGCCGCCTTCTTCATCGTAGGCGATAACGTGGGTGTCGGGAGTGAGGCCAATGCTGGAAAAAAGCTGACTCAGCGTGGCAGCGTCGGGCAACAGACCCATTACCGGTTTTTGCAGGGCGACAAGCTGCGCGTAACCTAAGTGCATGGCGCCCGGTACATGGAGTTTGGCGTAGGTCACCGGTTTGCAGAGATCGACAATCAGCAGGTTGGACGCGTCCAGTTGCGCTGCGAGCTGGTCGGGTTCAATGAGTAGCGGGAAACGTGGTGTTGTCATATGTTGTGGCTTAATTTTTGTGGGGCGGCAAGTCTAACTAGGAATCGACAGCCGTATCAATAGAAGAATGTGGCGAGACGCCGGACAGGCGCATTTGCAGGCGCATGTTGCTGCGTGATTCGGCATAGGCCAGGGCGGTTTCTTCATCGATCTTGCCTTCGGCATACAACAGGTACAGCGACTGGTCCATGGTGCACATGCCGGAGTTGGTATCTTTTTCCATTACGTCGGCCAGCTCGGTGAAGTCACCGCGACGGATCAGGTCACGCACACGCGAGGTGGCCACCAGCATTTCCACTGCCACGGTGCGTCCACCATTTTTGGCAGGCACCAGCACTTGCGAAATGACGGCTTTAATATTTTGCGCCAGCGAGTAGCGTAACAGCTCACGTTTTTCCTGCGGGAACATATGCACGATGCGCTCGAACACCTGACTGGCGTTGTTGGCGTGCAGGGTGGCGAGGCAGAGGTGGCCGGTGTCGGCAAATTCCAGTACGTCTTCCATAATTTCGTGTTCGCGAATTTCGCCGATCATCAGCATGTCCGGCGATTGACGCAGGGCGTTAACCAGCGCCTTGTGATAGGACTGGGTGTCGGTGCCTATTTCCCGTTGGTTGATCACCGACTGTTTGGGTTCCAGTACGTATTCTATAGGGTCTTCGACGGTGATGATGTGACTGATGGTATTTTGGTTGCGATGGTCAATCATCGCCGCCAGAGTGGTGGACTTGCCGGCACCGGAGGGACCCACTACCAATATCAGTCCACGCTTGAGCATGGTGATGTCTTTGAGCAAGCTTGGGATGCCGAGGGTTTCGAAGCCCGGTACTTGCAACGGTACCAGGCGAATCACCAAGCTGACTTCGCCACGTTGACGAAACACGTTAAAGCGAAAACGACCGATGCCGGGCACGGTGTAACCCAGGCTGATTTCCGGGTCTTCTTCGAAGGCCTTGGCGTGTTCCGGCCGCATCACCAGTTGCGCCATTTTTTCAATGGAGCCGTGGGTCAGTGGTTCCAGATTGGTGGTTTGCAGTGCGCCGTTAATGCGAAAAGCAGGCCGCGAGCCGGTGCACAGGAACAAGTCCGAGGCATCTTTGGCCACCATGGTTTTTAATAATTTTGATAATAGTTCCATCCACTGCTCTCCCTGAAAGCCCGTAACCCAAACCGACCGTTTGCGGTGGCTGGTTCGGTGAGTGTATCAAAATTTATAGGTTACGCGGATGGCTCTGGCGCAAGGAGATAACTTATTTGAAAAATAGCATCAGTAGGGTAAACGTGGCGACTGTGGCAAGCACAGACAGCACGATGACTTTGAGTGATGGTAAAGGGCTGGTATCGCTTTTGCGCCGATTGTACCGGGGGGGCGTGGGCGAGATGGTCTGGGTGCGTTCCAGTAATTGTGCGTTTTCGTCGATGTCGGGCAACATGGTATCGTCAGGGATGAGCTGCCCATCATTTTCGTGGACTTCCAGGTTGGGTTTGTTGGCGGCAGGTATAGCAGCTTTGCTTGCGGCTGGATTGGTAGCTCGGGCGGCTG
>CAZXZI010000053.1:0-18100 GCA_964645165.1 uncultured Ectothiorhodospiraceae bacterium | reverse complement strand
ACTGCTACCGAAGTATCGGGGACCTGATCCTATTTTTTGGCAACTGCGCCACAATGAGCCTCAAACAGGCATCAGCCTGCATGTGCTTAGTGAAGCACTGGACGCGGGGGCCATTCTGCACCAGCAGAAAATTGCCTTTCCACCGGGTGCATCACGCGCTGAACTCAACACATTACTGGCGAAGCGAGGCGCACTGGCCTTCATCCATTTGCTGGCATCAAACAGATTTGTCGGCATTGAACAGGAGGCGACACAAGCCAGCTACTTCCCGCTACCGACAGATAATGATTATCGCCCTGAACCCCACTGGCCTGCTGAGCATCTCATCAACTTTATCCGTGGCAATGATCTCATTGAGTAAACTCTCTCAACATATTCACTGACGCATTCGCAAACACAACGGTGTATTACTACCCAAATCCGTTTAGAATTATCAACTGCACCATTACTTTATCAATTTAAAAGTCAGGCAATAACATGGATCAAGACACACTCTGCCCCTGTGGCAGCGAACGACACTTTGCAGATTGTTGCGAACCCTATTTAGCAGGCGCACAAATTCCCGCCACCGCCGAGGCATTAATGCGTTCGCGTTACACCGCGTACACACGCCTGGATGATCAATATTTGCTGGCTACCTGGCACCCGGACACCCGCCCCAAAAGAAAACATCCCAGTGACGATGGTGACAATACCACCTGGACCGGGCTTTCCATTTTACGCACAGAAGCCGGGCTGGCAGGTGACAATACCGGGGTAGTGGAATTTATTGCCAGCTGCGATATCGGCAAAAAACCTTCACAACTCCATGAGATCAGCGAATTCACCCACGATGGAGAACGCTGGTTTTACGTAGATGGCTACGACCAACAACCGGTGCGTCGCGAATCGCCCAAAGTCGGCCGCAACGACCCCTGCCCCTGCGGCAGTGGCAAAAAATATAAAAAATGTTGTGGTGCGAATTAGTGCTGAGAATTAACGTGCTGGATATTGCCTGATAGTCAACTCGTCACCGCGCTGAGTAAATTCCAGGTGTTTTAGGAAGCTCATACCCAGCAGCACTTCATTGCCTTGCATACTAGGATTAATGGACGCGCGCACCTGCCTTAATACAATACCCCCCAGACTCACTTTCGCCAATCGCGTCGCGTAGGCCTGGATCGCGCCATTGGCGGTTTGATACATGATTGACATGCCGCGCTTCAAACCAAGTTCCTGAGCCAGGTCACTCGGCACCGAAATATCGCTGGCGCCGGTATCCAGTAAAAAAACCACCGACACATCGTTAATGGTTCCACTGGCCACATAATGCCCGGCACGATTACGCTGTAATTTCAGCTCACGCACACCATCACTACCCATGTTTAAGGAAAGATCTTGGTTCGGATTATGTTGTTTTTCCTGCCACGACTGAAAAAATATCGTCATCAAGCCTAACACCACCACCCACATGGCGATGGTCATTTTCATGCCCAGCCGGCGGTGCGGGTTCTCTACGGAAGGATCCGAAGGTTGTTGGCTGTCAGTCATTTTGTTGCGTACTTTGCAGCAATGCCGATAGCTCGGCTTCCTCGATAGGATAGGCCATTGTTCCGAACACGCTAAATTGCTTTAACAGTTTTTCCAACTGCGGCAGCGTGTCATTCTCGTAAAATACAATTGCCTTGGTCTCGGCAAAACGTTGAATAGATGCCAACAAAGATTCCAACGTACTGGTGCGATCACGAAAGTCTGATTGATAATTAAACTCGGCCACCACAACATCCGGACGCAGTTTTTTCACTGCGGAAATGGCTTTGCGCGAGGAGCTTGCCGACGTCACTGAAAATCCCAGGCGCTGATACAGGGGGATAAAATCCGCATAACCGCCAAGCTCGATGACTGACAGCAGGGTAGACTTTTTTAACGACTTTGCTGATGGGGATAAAGACATAATAGGTGCGCTGACCAGAAAATTAGTTCATCATTAAAAACATGTTAACACGCTGGCCAATTCTGCTTATCGGCACCCTGTTGTTGGTTGCCTGTTCGGACTCTGACCTGGAAATTCCGGATAGAAGCAGCATTGGGGCATCCCACCCATTGGTCGAAATCTACGCCCCGGAAGGTGAAGCCATTCTGCCTGCGGACACACCCTTTACGCTGGATTATGCCATTCTGCGCAGCCCCAGTGGCCATCATGTCAAAATCCGTATTGACGATAAAAAACCACAAATCGTAGTCCGCCTCAAGGGTAAACATCAGGTGCACGGTCTCGCTGCGGGCACGCATCGCATTCGCATTACCGAATACACAAAACAGGGCGTGGAGACCGGTGGTGACATTACCCTCACGGTCACCATGCAGGCAGCAACACCCACGCCTTAATCTGCCAGACTTTTTGACATCACCTCGTAAACATCGCGCGATAAGTCGGGTTCAGCCAATACGCGTAGCATCTGTTCCTGCATCAGCCCCTGACGTTTTTCATTGTAACGCCGCCACTGGCTCAACACATTGCTCATGCGCGCGGCTACCTGTGGATTCAGTTTATCCAACTTAATAACGGTGTCCGCAAGAAACGCATAACCCGCACCATCCAAGGCATGAAATTGTGCGGGATTTCCTGCACAAAACGCACCGATCAAGGCGCGCACCTTGTTGGGATTTTTAATGCTAAAGACTGGACGCAGGGTCAGCGCCTGCACATTTTTCAGTGCGCCCGGCAAGCGTGAAGTCGCTTGCAGACTGAGCCATTTATCCACCACCAATGGCTCTTCCTGCCACTGCGAATAAAATGCGACCAGTGCTGCTTGCCGTTCATCACCTTCACTGTTAACCAGACAACTCAGTGCAGCCATCACGTCGGTCATATTGTGTCCCGCTTCAAACTGCTTCACACACTGGGCACGCAGCTCTGCATCATCCAGTTCCATAAGATAGGACAAACAAATATTTTTTAACGCGCGCTGACCAATGGCTTCGGCATCTACCCTATACTCTCCGTCATTTTGATTTTCACGATATCGTTGCAACAGGTCATCGCGCAAGGATTCAGCCAGACGGCGACGTACAAAACACCGCACCTCGTGCAGAGCCACGGGGTCGATCACTGGCATAAATTCACCCAGGTATGTCTCGGAGGGAAGGCTCAGTGCCGCCGCGATCAGAGCCTTATCCAGACTCGTATCTAACAGGGTTTTTCTCATTGCCGCTACAAAGTCGTGACTCAAGGTCAGGCCTTCACCACGTTGATGGTTCTCCACTAAACCGGTGATGATTTTTGCCGCCATTTGCTGACCGGCTTCCCAGCGGTTAAACGGATCGCTATCGTTACCCATCAAAAAATAAAACTGCGCATCACTCACATCGCTACGCAATTTCACCGGCGCGGAAAATTTACGCAGCAATGATGGCACTGGCGCTTGAGAAATATCCTCGAACTCGAAGACCTGTCGCGCTTCGCACACATCCAGTATGCGTGTGCCGCTGACATCTTGTGGCGCATCTTCACCGCGTAGGCGTAACGGTAAGTCGTTACCCGCTTTGTCCAGTAGCCCCACCGCCATAGGAATGTGGAAAGGCTGCTTTTCATTTTGTCCCGGCGTGGGCGGACAAGATTGGGTTACGGTCAAACGATAACGCCGCGCAATGGCATCGTAGTCCTGCTGCACTTCTAACAGCGGTGTGCCTGCCTGCCGGTACCAGTTTTTGAATAATGACAATTCCATTTGATTGGCATCTTCGATGGCGGCGACAAAATCATCGGTGGTGACCGCCTGACCGTCGTGACGCTCAAAATACAAATCTGTACCGCGGCGGAAACCTTCGTCTCCCACCAGATGCGCCAACATGCGCACCACTTCCGCGCCCTTGTTGTACACCGTCACCGTGTAAAAATTATTGATTTCCACATAAGACTCGGGGCGCACTGGATGCGCCATGGGGCCAGCGTCTTCACGGAACTGGTGGGTACGCAAAACGTTCACATCTTCGATGCGTTTGACGCCACGCGAACCCATGTCGGCGCTAAACTCTTCGTCACGATAAACCGTAAAGCCTTCTTTAAGGCTGAGCTGAAACCAGTCACGACAGGTCACCCGATTGCCAGACCAGTTGTGAAAATACTCGTGACCGATAACGCCTTCGATGCCCTGATAATCGGCGTCCGTTGCGGTGTCTGGCCGCGCCAGCACATAACGGGAATTAAATACATTGAGGCCTTTGTTTTCCATGGCGCCCATGTTGAAGTCATCCACCGCGACGATCATGTACAAATCCAGATCATATTCCCGGCCGTAAACTTCTTCATCCCACCGCATGGCGTTTTTCAGCGAACGCATGGCGTGCTCACACTTGTCCACGTTGTGATGTTGTACGTAAAGATGCAGATCCACCCTGCGGCCGGACATCGTGGTAAAAGTATCTTTTATGCAGGCCAGATTGCCCGCCACCAGAGCAAACAGGTAGGCAGGTTTTGGAAAAGGATCCTGCCACTTGGCCCAGTGGCGTCCGTCATCCAATTCACCGCGATCCAGCAAATTACCATTAGACAATAACACCGGATATTTTTCCTTATCGGCGCGAAGCGTGGTGGTGAACTTGGCCATCACATCCGGGCGATCCAGATAATAGGTGATCTTGCGAAATTCCTCGGCTTCGCATTGCGTGCAAAAATTCCCGCCGGAAGTATACAAGCCCCCCAGTGAAGTATTGGCCTCTGGGTGAATGTGAGTAACGATCTCCAGGCTGAACGCATTGGGCAGGGTAGGAATGCGCAGGGTTTCGGTGTCCAGCTCATAATCACCGGCATCCAACACGTGGCCGTCAACGCGAATGGAAACCAGCTCCAGGTCGCGACCATTGAGCAACAGAGGTTTGCCACTGGCCGACTCATTGCGACGTAGCTGCATCACTGAGCTTACCTGCGTATCGGCTTCCGCCAGGTCAAAATCCAGCGCCACCGATTCGATAAAAAAATCGGGTGACCTATAATCTGCCAGATAAACAGTTTTGGGTTGTGCTGCGTCGTCCTGCGTGGAACTTGTGGCCATTGATTTTCCCATTGTGAGTTTGTGATATTGTAATCGTCCGTCCGGTTTTTGTGTAACTTTTGCCTGCTCCAGCAAACTATCTTTCACAGTCTGACTTGAAACAAAACGATGCTGATCAAATTGTCTCTCTTTCTTGTTGTTCTCGGCGCGATATTTTTGTTTATCCGCTGGCGTACCCTTGTGGCCACGCAAAGCCTGTTACAACAGACCGTGCCGGATATTGCCAGCGATCTGCCACAACATCCCGATGGTATCCTGCTGCTCTTCCACCATCCCCGCTGTGGCCCCTGCCGGCAGGTGGTGGCACAGTTTGACCACATCGCCAGCACCGCGCCTGACCGCGTGCTAAAAATTAATGTCGCAGATCAACTGGAACTCGCCAGCGCCTTTGGGATTCGCGCCACACCCACCACTCTGTTCATAAAAGACAACACCGTTAATCAGGCCTTTATCGGCCCGGTGTCTCTGCAGAAACTTGAAGACCTGTTAAAACACAGTCGTTAAGTTCTGGCGTATCTGCCAAGATTTCGGCTTCCCCCGCACCGCCATCAGCGTAAATGAGTGTAGATCCTCACTCATTTCATAACTTATAATGGCTCCTTTTTTCACCATGCAGCGTTGCTTGTTGTCACCATAGTCCTACTATGCCTCCGCCTCGCGCCTTACCTGATAAAAAAATGGGCTCATTTTAATCTTACAAAATGAGTGAGGATCTACACTAAGCTGATGATCATTCACGCCGACATGGACGCCTTTTTCGCCTCGGTGGAAATCCGCGAGCGACCAGATCTGCGCGACAAGCCAGTAGTGGTGGGAGGCCGCGCAGACTCACGGGGCGTGGTGGCTGCGGCCAGTTACGCCTCGCGAAAATTCGGCATTCGTAGCGCCATGCCCACCGCCACGGCGCTCAAACTCTGCCCCGAGCTCATCGTGCTACCCGGGCGCATGGCGTTGTACAGTGAAGTCTCGCGACAGATTCAGACCATCTTTGCGCGTTACACGCCGCTCATCGAGCCGCTGTCACTGGACGAAGCCTTTCTCGATGTGAACGCCAGCACGGCGTTATTTGGTAGTGCGCCGCAGATTGCCCGTGCCATCAAGCAGGCCGTGGCTGATGAATTGCACTTGGTGATATCGATGGGTATCGCGCCCAACAAGTTCGTTGCCAAAATTGCCTCGGACCTGGATAAACCCGACGGCTTTGTGGTGGTGGAAGCGGGGCAAGTGCAGGCCTTTCTCGACCCGCTGCCGGTGTCACGGCTGTGGGGTGTGGGCAAAGTCACCGAGAAAAAACTCCACGCGCAACGGATTCACCACATCGCTGATTTACGTCGCGCCAGCGAAGCAAATATCCGCCAACACTTCGGACAGCACGGCGAACACCTGTGGCAACTGGCTCACGGCCGCGACCTCCGCACTGTGGTCGCCGAACACACCGCCAAATCCATCTCCCACGAAACTACTTTTGCCAAAGACGTGGATACACCGGAAATACTCCGCGCAACGCTCTCCGATCTCACCGAACAGGTGGCCTGGCGGCTACGCAAAAAACACCGTTACGGACGCACCGTACAACTCAAATTGCGCTTTGATGACTTTCACACCATCACCCGTTCGCACACTCTGGGGGCACCGACTCACAACACCCGCGAGCTTTGGCGTACTGCCCTGCAACTGCTCAACAAAGAAATTCGCAAGGGTCTGCCGCCGATTCGCCTCATCGGCATGGGCGTGGCTGGCTTTGCCGATGATCAACCTGAATCCACCCCCACCCAACTGGGTATGTTTGACGCTCCTGACAATGCGGTGGCTAACAAACCCGAAACAAGCACCATGGATAAAATTAGCGATGACATCAATGCGCGTTTTGGTAGCAAGCTTTTAAGCCGCGCCCGTGGCCTGCAACGCAACCGAAAATCACCCTAAAACACCGTTCAATTTCAGGTATGCTTTAGTTCTGAATTTTTCCACCCTCAACCGCAACACACTGGACATCACATAAGCATCCGCCTGGCTTTAGTGAAGATGAAATCAAGATTGTCAGCGATACCCTGCTCGAACTACAGGCCGACCAGCTGGCACAACGTTACGCCGAAGCGAAATGAGTGATCCCATCGAACAAGACCTGAAGAGCTACAACACACTGCTTGATCTCTGGCAGGCCGAGAACCCCATCAAGACCATCAAGCTGCAGTTTCTGCTAGCCACCAATGGGGGACTAGTGGGATTTTTTTCGATGGACGGAAGCGACATGCTATTGCTCAGCATCGCAGGGGTGGTGCTCAATAGCATCTGGACGCTGTCCATCGGCCGTACCTCACTGTTCCAAAAAGCCTGGAAAAATAAACTGGACGAAATTACCCTGCGTCATCCGCATGACACACGGTTTCAGATACTGGATATCAAGAATGCAGGGGCCAGCGCTCCCGGCTGGCTGCGAATATTAGGTGGCGTATCCTCGAAGTATTACCTACTAGGCGCGCCTGTGGGACTGTCGATAGGCTGGCTGATCATTAGCTTGCACCTACTGCAGTCAACACTCGCCGACTAAGTACCGGTTATTTTTTCGAACCCCGTGTATTAAAGCCCGCCAGGGGATAAAAGGGACACCAACTGATAGCGCCCGTCGCTAATGGCAGTATACCTAACCACCCCCATGCACCAATCACATCCGTCAACGTTAAACCGATCAGCACAACGCCAAGCGTAATGCGGAAAATTTTGTCGATACCACCCACATTTGCATTCATTAACCAATTCCCTTTAAAAATGTGCCGGAAGCATTATCGCTCAAGGCCCTATAAAAATACTAACGGGTTTTTGCTTATCGCCACAGCAACGATATAAACAAAAGCACCCAATGCCGCCAGCCATGCCCCCACGCGCACGCGCATGGAAAACCATGGCCTCAGCGCCACCACACCCAGACCAATATACAGCAAGAGTGTTACAATTTTGGCTACTATCCATGGCATATGCAGGGCGGCCCAGCCCCACTGGGAAGCCAAGGTAATCGCACTGACCAACAATACCGTGTCTACCACGTGCGGCAGAATCTTAACGACCCGCTGTTGCAACCAGGGGGATTCGCGCACCATCAAAATGCCACGAGCAAAGAAGCCCGCCCCACTCAACATCGCACAAACTATGTGAAGCCATTTAATGGTTTCCATTGTCAGCCTATAACTGTCCCGCGGCCTTTACTCGCCATCAATTTGAGAGTTCTCCATTTTTTTTTGCTTGTCATCGCTCGTGTCGTTCCATATAGGGTTTTCACGACCTTCCGAGACAGGTGCGCCTTTTGTTGCGCATGCATATGCCAATATGATTTGTCCATTGCACCCTCTTGATATTCCGCCTTCTTGTCATGGCCGAAGGGGCACCACCAATTCTCCACAATCTTCACCAGATAACCAGTATATCTGAACAATGCCACACTTAACGGGCAATAAAGTTTGCAGTTAAAATCCAGTACCAGCGATAGTAACGCAGGCTATGCCAGGTAGCGCCTGTAGAATAAACAATTTGATTCAGGTAACGATAACGATGTGAATCCCAGCGCGGCACAAAACCCCAATAAAGACGTATATTTTCTGCGCTTATCATTTTCAAATGCCCCTCACGAGCAGGGCACAAATGATGACAAAAGGAATAGAAAATATTAATGGCAGATAAATTAACGGTACACCGATAAAAATCTTCCACAGGTGTTGCTCATCGAAATTAACGCCGATCCGGACTCGCTGCATATTGTTACCTTCACACTTATTGCGAGCCACCACCGCTCACCCATAGTTAGTCTATCGACTGAATTTAAATATTTTCTTCTGGTGCTGTTGACCGTTATATTCACCACGCAAGACTTCCAGGCAAGCCACACATAAACAATCTGAATATTGCGCGCTCACGAATTCTGCTTGCTCTGAGGTAAAATATATTGTTTGGCACTGACACAACAAAATGGAGCCGGATTTACATTCAAATTCTATCGCACAACGGGGACAGTATTTTGTTTCGTGTTTGTGATTTTCCGACATAATAATTTTCAATTATCTCCCAGGTTCCGAGGCATAAACCCAGTACGCACACTTCGAGTCCAGGCCTCGTTCAGCGTTAAACCCCAACTTCTTCCGGTTTTGCTTTCAACTTTTTAGACTCGCCACCAAAGGTCAATGATCCGCTAGTGTAAGTACTACCGAAGGTGCGGGCCAGTGTGGAAACCTGATCCAATGCACTTTCTAATTCTTGCTTAGTCAATGGTGACATGGGATGGATATACGCCGAATACAACACACCTTTACTAACGGCATACCGCGCATCCAGTGCCGTGTGAAAATTAGCTTCCATTGCCGCGTCTTTCACTTCTGATGTTAATGCAGGATATTCAGTGATGGGCGCAATGAAACGCATGCGGTCATGCTTTACATCCGAGATTAACGCCATTTTTACTCTTTTATACATAAATACCACGTAGCCCTTCTTTCGCGAAAGGATCTCAACGTGACTGGCGACTATCTTCTCCATCGCGTCCTGTGTCATTCCTTCAGCATTGGCAAAGGGGCTGACTATAAACAACAAACCTGTTAGCAATAAATATTTCATGAATGCCCTTCCCTAATCACGATGCAAGACTCATAGTTTATTGCGCCGTTGTCTTCCAGCACGCCGGTTTGCTTACCGTCCGTATCTTCTATCACCACCACCGGCACCTCACGTTCAGGTCGACGTACAAACTTTAACGACCAACAGTATTTTGCAACCACATCCAAAATTTCCTGCTGCAAACCATTCAGAAATTCTTCCACATTATCTGGAACCACTTTTTACCTTTTCGTTTTTCATCATCCATAAATCACCCCTGGTGCAAAAAATGAAATGTGGCTCGTCGCTTTTTTTAGACCACCGGCTCACCCGCAAATTTAGAGTCAACACCGTCATTTCCCTGTCACAAAATGGCTGTAAATTTTAACTTTGCCCATTATTTAAACAATAGTATTTTATGTATTTTCAGAGCATCTATTTCTAACTCATTGAAATATCTTACATATCATCTTCGGGCATAAAAGATGCTATATTTACAGTAGGCTAACGGCCATCGGGAGCTACGACCATGCTAAGTTTTATCAACCGACTCGTCAGAGACTTTGAGCTAGAACACGGAATCCGTCCCAATCTTCTTTACCTAAATCGCTTTCATGTTGCGCATTTAAAACTATCGTTTGATGCAGATTATTCGATGTCACAAATCCTGAATAGATTAGAGATGGAATTGATCATAGAAGATGACATTACCCAGCCCCACGTCGCGTGGACGCAGGTAGCCCGAAGGACATCTGCCCTTTAAGGTCTAATTGTACCACCGCACTGACCCGAGGCCAGGTTGAGCCATTAGCCGAGAATAGCCTCTGTTACTCAGCCAATGGGTTAATGTATGCATAACAACCCCGTTTTCTATTGTAGCCTTTACCACTATCCACTTAAAACGATGTTGTATAAATATGTTTCCACCACAGCAAGCTGTTGCTTCGCAATCATCCGCTCAACATCTTTATTGCTTTTTTGTATCAGTAACAAATCTGAATCATTCAATTTTTGATTCGGAAAATACATCTGAGTCGTCAGATCAACGTAACCACTTTTGCTTACCTTAAAATGAATATGTGGCGGCCGTAACCAATCCGCCGATGCCGGATAAACACCGGGGAAAATTGTTTTAAACCGGAACCGACCCTCACGACCACTCTTCACAATTGCCCACCCTTGAAACCCAGGATCCAGTGGCGCTTTATTTTTGTCACGATGATGCCGATATCGCCCCGCTGCGTTTGCCTGCCATAAATCAACTGTCGCTCCTTCAATGGGCCTGCCCTTCGTGTCCAATACCTGTCCTTCAATATGGATAACCCTGCCCTTAGCAGAGCCTCGCCGACCCCGCACTCGCGTCAGATCAAAATCTTTATCCTTCTGTGGCATTAGCGGATGAAAAGGCCCCTCGGTTTCAGATGGGGTGGGCTCGGCAGCATGTAACAACCTTGAAAACACACCCAGCGGAAAAACAGCTAGCAGGGATTTTAAAACAGTTCTTCGATTTTTCATCGTTTATCAAATATTAAGGGAGGGGGCATGATTTTTTTAGAAGTAACAGCTTTCTGAGGACATCATTTATTTAGGGCCCAAAACAGCCTCTAAAAGAGGCTTAACCCCATCATTTTGTTTCGATGCCCACATGGCTAATTTATGGCGTATGGTTTTCTGAGAAATATCGATTTCAGGAATGGGGCTTATCAGCTTATCGTGAATCAGTAATCGATAAATATATTCGAGTTTGGCATGAGCCGAGTCCGTCGCCTCAAACTCAACAGCACCTCGCTTCTCACCGTACTCAACACCCAAGGCGATCGCCTTCTTAACCAATTCTTTTTCGTTTTTTAGCTTCTTCATTGAATTCTCCGCATGATAAATCGAAGACTATCTCGTTTAAGTTCATAATAATCCCTTTCTATGAACGGTTTATTGTCCTCTGCTCTAATGCCGCTATTCTTGCTTCAATCGGCGCATGTGATGAAAACAATCCCATAACGCCGCCTTTGATAATAATACAAAAGCGGCCTTTTGTTCCGGCAAGGCTTCGAGCTCCATCCGCCCAAAGCGCTTATGGCAGCAAGCATATTTTGATGTCCCTCCAAATCAGCACCACCCGTGTCGACAATAAATTCATGCTTTCTTAAAAAGTACATCACAATGGTTGAGGCCAGCATGAATAAAAAAACTGTGCCACCAGCACCATCACAAAGTAACCGATACCATGCTCCCGATCGTTCATTAAAATCACACGGTCGACTACATTTTTTTACCTGCTAAATTAATGAAACCTACCTAATACCAACTTGGTTTTTCTGTAAATATCAACTGGGGACATAACACACCCCACCTGGTTTTTAAGTATCTCCGCTACTCCAAGGGAAACTCACCCAACTCATCTCTCTTAAAAATACAATTAAAATCAAAAAGAAACCGTACCGCATTGTTCCGCATAAACCCAATGATTGTCATCAGATTTTCACAAAAATATCATCCAGATTTAACATGCGTGAATTCTAATATGTGGCGTCGGATGAGGCGACATTCAACTTCACAACCACACATCAAGGATGCCAATATGAAAATCAAACACACTATCTCACCTGTTAAACGGATGTTATTTATACTGATTGGTTTGTCAGGAGTAGTTTCGCTAATGTTTTTTAGAGAAGTTTCACCAGTCACTATCTGGCTTACACTTGCAGGCATTCTCCCACTCATCTTAGGGCTTTTAGGCGATAATCTCGTACTTACGCTTTTCACCACAGCTACCCCCGTCGCAAAAAATGGTCTAGTGCACAGTGCGAGAGCTACAACGACCTTTCCCTCAGTACCGCGCGCGACACATGACACGGAAAAAAGGGCTGCCTAACTCCACGTTCGAATAATTTTTAACCGCAATGAAAAAGGCAGCGTTAGTAGCTGCCTTTTTCTTTAGTAAGTGAGCACCTCTCCTAAAGATTTTTCTTAATATGAGTTTTTACCTGACCGACGAAGCCTAGCCCAATTATCCAATCTTAGGTTAGCGTCTAGTGCGGAATTTCATTCCGGAGGACAGAAATTTTGGTTTTGCTCTAAGCACTCAAACCCTGTGTTGCGCCGACCAATCAGCCTGATCCTAGAAATCTACACTATTGATCTATCGCGTGTCCGCCTAGATTTATTTGGTGATTAATTTATGAGTGAACAGTAGAATACCATTACTCGAAATTAGGAAAAACTGATATGAGCCAATATATAATTACCTATCTGGGCGGAGATATGCCCTCCACTCCAGAAGAAGGACAGAAACATTTCGCGAAGTACAGAGAATGGTTAACGGGAATGGGAGACGCTGTTGTCAGCCCTGCCAATCCTTTTAAAGACACCAATACGGTTAAGCCTGATGGATCCGTTACCCCTGGGAGCACTTCGGCAATGTCCGGCTTTACCGTTATTACAGCGGACTCGATGGATGGCGCACTGAAAGCCGCCAAAGCCTGCCCATTTCTTGAAATTGGTGGAATTCTTGAAGTATCAGAATTGATGCAAATGTCCGGGTGATTTATCACCAACATTAAAAATCAATTATCCTCGAACCAATCAATTTAGACGATGTGACGTGAGGAGTCCTGGTCATATTTTACTTTTCGCCCCTCCATGGGCTCGCACCTCCTGCAGGCATGCGGTCGCGCCCTATTAATATACAGCTCAACCAACACTTAATTCTCTTAGCTTGATATACACATCCATTTCCACATAACCATCCTGTCTTGAATCATTTAGGTAATTAAATCGGATAGGATAATCATCCGGCTCATAACCACTATCAGGGAACCAGCGCGAACAAAGCTCGGTAACAAAATTATTTATTTTTTCTGCATCGTCTTTGTAGTAGGCGATAGCATATTTACCACCCGGAATAACGGATCGAGAATAGGGTAGTGCAACTTCCATTTCTGGATCAACCACAACCGCTGCTTCATAACGGCATTTGGCCTCCGGGGTCATTGTTGGGTTGTCATAGCAGATCGCAAAGCGTTCCTGCTTATTTTCTTCAATGCCCTGGGTGCTGGCCCAGTGAATAATTTTATCCCAAGTGGCAAAAATTGAATCCATCTCATAGCCGTTTGGAGTGGTTAGATACACGACTATTTTTTCCGGCTGATCTTCTATTTTAACTTTCATTAACATTTCCTCTAGTTTGTCGGGATCGAATACAAATTCTTGCGTGACAAACTGAGAATAGAGATCCTGAGGATTAAATGCCTTTCCATATTTGCTAAACAGTTTTCCAATCTTGCTGTAGTTCTTCGTGTCCGCATGACCATTCCGCAAATCAGTGGGGCTTATACCAAAATACAACTTAAATGCCTTGGAAAAGTTCGCGCTGGAAGAAAACCCACCGACCTCCGCCACATCAGTCACACTCATCTCTGGCTTATACACTAATCTACTTGCGGCCTTTTCCATTCGTTTACGTGACACATAATCATTTACGGTTTCTCCCACCAGAGCATGAAAAATTCGGTGAAAATGGTATGGCGAAAAACAACTAGCGCCGGCCACATTATCAAGCCTGATGGTTTTATCAAGATTTTGATGAATAAACACAAAAGCTTTGTTGATGCGCCTAATGTATTCGGCAGAGGTGTTCATTTTGTGTTTACTTTCCGTCATGAGTGAATATTGTAACAAAGAACTGATATAGTCAGTGTGCCTGATACTTTTCCAATCTTGCTGAGATCAACGTGATCAACTTAGATTAATTGACACATTGGATCAGAAAGCCGTTATCAAAATGGTGGGAATCAATAGTCCTTTCCCAGGCGGACATGGCCAGATCAATTAAAATAACAAAATCCTTTCTAAAAAAATGAAAAGTGTTCTGGATACTCCACGCAAAATCCTCGACGCCAGCCTCATTTGTCACTCTATCAAACGGGCTATAAACCTTTTAATCATTAAAGGGGTTACCAACTATCAAATCATAAAGAGAAGGCGCATAGGTTAAAACGGCACCTTGATATATATCCAGGTTCTTATAATGCATCGTAAAGTTGCACTAACAATGATTCGTTATCTGGCTCTTGTTTTATTTCTTCTAATATTGATATGAAAGGTTTCACGCTCTCTTCTTTAACGTTTGCATTTAACATTTGAATTGCTTGTTCAATTCTTGCTACATCTATACTGCCTGTATTGTTTTTCATATTTCTTTATTCGTTTTCACTGCCGTCCCGTTAACTTGATATGCGTTGTGGTTACACTAGCAACACATCTAGCATTTAGATCGCTTGGAGGTTTTAGAGACATGAAAATGCATATTATCCTCGCGTCAGAGCCTGCCCAAAACGCTACGCGGGGCAGGCTCTGACGGAAAAAAGTTAACGGGACAGCACTGATTCGTTTTGATTAAAAGAAAGGGAGCAGCATCAACTGTTTAATGGATTGCATCACTATCATGCTTTATTGATATAAAGATCGGAACTGACCCGAATGGCACTTACTTAAGCCTACTGCTACCGTCATCCCGGCACAGGCCAGAATGATGAATATACTGGGAAATCTTGTGTTTCCTGCTTAAGTAAGCGCCATTCTAAACTAACCCCATTAACTCTCTTCGCTCCGCTATTACGCCCTACCGGCTGACAGAGAATGATACACATCAAGACTTTCCCTCTCTATATCCGCCTGATTCAGCGGCACTTCTATTGTAAATAATTTCCCTGCCCATCGCTAAACCGGCGTAGTCCGAACCGTTTCGTGTCGGCGCCAACTCACATTTTACACTGTGAGCACCCACACCCAAAAAGACCCCAATTAATTCTTGTATATGTTTTAGAACTGGACTAAGTTTAATATTCTTGAGATGGATCATTCAAGACATAATAATACGACTTAAATCAAGGAGGTGTCCTGCATGAAGAAAATCTCACGTTGTCAGTTTTTGGTTATAACCAACAGGGTCAGCGTCACCACGATGTTCCCAACGGCTCCAGCGTGATTAAAGGCCACTAATAACAACACACTTTGCACCCTAACTTTTCAGACTTACGCGAATTAATGTAGAAATAAACTGCTAATTAAGGAGTGGATGATGGAAGACAAAGACAAAAAAGTAGTTATTCCCGACAAAAAAATAATCTTTTCCGATAATCAAAAGATAAGCAGAAGAGATTTTCTGGGCTTGTCGGCGAAGGGGGCGGCCGCGACGATGATCGCGGGCGTGTTTGCACCCAGCCTCGGGAGCATGGTTGGCCTGGGCAGTGTGGCAGAAGCGGCTACAAGAAAGATTAAACCTTTCACCTTTGCGGTAATGACTGATGGTCATCTGTATGACATCAAGGATCACCGCTTCGATGCTATGTTCATGGATGCCGTGGACTTGATCAACAAAATGCACCCCGCTCCAGACATGGTGGTCTATTGCGGCGATATCGGCCAAACCGGGCTGAAATCGGAGCTTTTGAAGGGCAAAGCCATGCTCGATAAACTCAAGATGCCGTATAAGGTTATCCCTGGTGAGCACGATTGGTACCTGGATATGGGCAAAGCGTGGCGGAGTTTGTTTGGCGCCGAAAACTGGTCCATCAATCATAACGGCGCACATGTTATCGGCATGAACTCCATCAAAATTGCTGACTTCTGGACAGGCCCGGGCCTCACCGATAAAGAACGAATGGGCAGAGTGCTGGAACTCGAATGCAATTCCTGCGGCCCATGGGGCGTTGAAGAAGAGGGGCTTGATTGGCTAGCGAAAGATGTCAAGAAAGTCAGCGCCGATACGCCGATCATCTTTTTTTCACATTCTCCACTCTGGGACTACTACCCGAGGTGGAATTTTGCGACCAAAGATGCGCCTGAAATCAGAGGCATTCTCAGGAAGTTTGATAATGTTATGGCCATCCACGGACATGTTCATCAGGTTGTCTTCAACAAGATTGGCAATATCAGTTCGGTAGGAACATCCTCCACCTCCTGGCCATGGCCGTACCCTCCTGTTGATTTGCCGTACCCGAATATTCGTCACAATCGGTTGGACCCGGGTGATTTTGCAGATGGTATGGGTGCTCACCACCTCAATTTTGCTAGCGATGGTTCAGGCACCATGATCTACGATCCATTTAATCCGACCATGCTACCCGAAGCGGTTAAACGCGGCGTGAAGCTCTAACAAAATTAAGGAGACAGGAGATGGAGAACATGAAAAATAAACAATATGTGAACGCAAACACTCTGGCGATGCTGCTGGCCACTCTGATTTTGATGATGAGTGCACCAGCCCATTCAAAAGAACCACTGGATGATGCGGCTGATTTCGACAAACTGATGGAAGCAGTCGCTTACGGCGATCAACTGTGGCATACCGGTGAAGGTGAAGGTGGAAAACATAAACAACTCAGCACCAATGGGCTTGGTTGCGCCAACTGCCATCCTGATGCATCGGCCACTCAACCACAGTCATGGCCCAAGTATCAGTCCAACCTGGGCAAGGTCGGTACAATGCGAGAAATGTTCAACTGGTGCATGCAAGTCGTCCAACGAGGGAAAGGGTATCCCTTGGACAGCAAGGAAATGATTGCGATGGAGGCTTACGCGACCTATATGAATCGTGGGGCTAAACTCAACCCAGGCATGAACAAGCAAACAGCTCCGGTTGTTATAAGTGGACCCGGTTATCCAAATAATAACGAAGGTAATCGTTAAGTCAGTTTGATTGTAAATAAATGCAGGAGAAAGAAGCATACGCCCACTCGCAAGAATCACAATTTTCGGGTGGGCGTTTTTTCTGTCAAAAACCAATATGCCGCAACCGATGTGTGGACAAATAACGGAGTCATTTATGGGTTTCCATTCTGCTGGTTTTTTTCTGCTGGCCAGCTTATTGACAGTAACCGCCCAGGCCGGTCAAACCTGCAAGAGGACTATAGCAGAATCAACACCGACCTCTCGTTTTGTTATTAACGGCAATAATACGGTAACAGATATCGAAACAGAAATTACCTGGATGCGTTGTGCCCTAGGTCAAAAATGGGATGGCAAAACCTGTACTGGAAAAGCACGTGAGTACAGCTGGCAGGAAGCAATGAATGCCGTCGCAGAATTGAACAGCGACACATTCGGCGAACCCAGCTTATGGAGGCTGCCGCTCGTGCCAGAACTGGCCTCTATTGTTGAGCGACAATGCGTTGAACCAAGGATTAACCTGACCGTATTTCCAGCAACACCTTCAAAATCCTTCTGGACCGGCATGGAAAAAAAGGGCCGTTCCGCGCAAGCCTATGTCATCGATTTTGGTCGAGATGGCGTTGCCTCCAGCAAGAAGACTTCTGTAGGCCCCATTCGACTCATGCTTGATGGTCCAAATGGTAAATGGTGGAAATTGGACAAGACCCCGAGCAAATAATCTTAACTTCCACCTTCACTCAACAACCACTTCCATTTTGCTTCACTGCTAATGGTATGGACCCACCTCACTTATTAATCGGCATCTAAAGTGCCAA
>CAZXZI010000052.1:0-18549 GCA_964645165.1 uncultured Ectothiorhodospiraceae bacterium | reverse complement strand
ACCGGCATTACCACCGTTGCCGATTTTCGCCGCCGTGATATTGCCGCGGGCGGACAAGGTGCACCGTTGGTGCCCGCCTTTCATGCAGCACTGTTTGGTACATTGACAGACAAGCCCCGCGTCATTCTCAACATCGGCGGCATGGCCAATGTGACGTTGCTTCCCCGTGGCAACGCGCCTGTCACAGGTTTCGACACCGGCCCGGGCAATGTGCTACTGGACGCCTGGATTCAGCATCAGCAACAACAGTCTTTTGATCGCGAGGGTCAGTGGGCAGCATCCGGCACGGTACATCCACCACTACTGAAGGCATTGCTGGAAGATCGCTTTTTCCAGTTAGCTCCGCCCAAATCTACCGGGCGCGAACGTTTCAATTTCGACTGGCTGCAACAACAGCTCGACACACTCGAGGATGACATCCCCCCCGCCGACGTGCAGGCCACTCTGAGCGAGCTCACGGCCAGCAGCATTGCCGAAGCCGTGCAAAAATATGCCGCAGACACGGTGGAGCTGGTGGTGTGCGGTGGCGGTGCGCGCAACTCCGATCTCATGCAACGCATCGCCACAAAGCTGGCCTCGGCACGCATTAAAACCAGCGATGATTTCGGTCTGGCCGCTGAATGGGTCGAGGCCGTGGCCTTTGCCTGGCTGGCTCGACAGACTCTCGCCGGTCTACCTGGAAACGCACCGCGAGCAACCGGGGCGCGGCATCCCGTTGTCCTCGGTGGTATTTACCCCAGCCATTCCTTAAGTGGCGATTATTAGACTAATTGCCACTCCTCAATTGGGGGTATAGCTTTTTGACCCACGATTAATGTAGAATGAGAATCATTATCATTAAATAATGTGGTCAATTACGATGTCTTGCAAATTTTTTACCTCTCCGCTAACTCTCTTACTGGCGCTTTTACTCGGTCTTACCGGCGGAGCGACAAACGCCTTTGCCGCTGATGATACCTTGCAGGATGCCGAAGCGGCGCTCCACGTGCTGGACTATCTCGGCGTGGATTACCCCGCCACGGTGAGCGATGGCAAGATCCTCAATCCTTCGGAATATACCGAACAGGTGGAATTTGCCACTCGCCTCACCACACTGATGGCCAAGCTGCCGGCCTCCGACCCGGCCGCTGCGCGAATGCGCGACCAGGCGCGGCAGGTGCACGAACTAATCCAGCAGCGTGCCCCCGGCAAACAGCTGAAAAGCATCAGCACCACCATGAGCAACGATCTGATTCTTACCTACAAGGTGGCCACGGCGCCCCGACATCTCCCTGACCTTGCGCAAGCTGCTGCTACCTTCCAGACACACTGCAGTGGCTGTCACGGTAGCGAAGGACGCGGTGACGGTCCCGATGCGGTCGGTCTGAAACCCGCCCCCGCCAATTTCCATGACCGCGCCCGTCAGGATCAGCGCAGTCTCTACGGTTTGTACAACACCATCAGCCAGGGCGTGCAAGGCACCGCTATGCGCAGCTTTGCGGACGAGTTAAACGGCGACCAGCGCTGGGCCCTGGCTTTTTACGTCGGTAGCCTGGCCTATCCGCAGGATCTGCTTGAACGTGGTGCCAACCACTGGCAACAGCAGCCTCCCAAGGAATTGAGCGGGCTCACTACCCTGACAGCGCTCACCATGAACGAGGCTCAGGGACGCTGGGGAGATGACGGCTCGGCCGTGTTTGCCTATTTGCGCCTGCACCCGGAACAACTCATGCCCAAGGCCTCTGAAAATCTGACACTGGCACGCGCCAAACTGGCCGACAGTCTCAAGGCCTTCTCAACCGGTGACCGTGAGGCCGCCCAGTCAGCCGCCGTGGCGGCTTATCTCGAAGGTTTCGAGCCGCTGGAAAATGGCCTGCGTGCCCGAGACCCTGACCTGGTGCAACAAATTGAAAAGGCCATGGCGGACTATCGACAGGCACTGCGCAAAAGTACCTCTACCGACAGCGTGCAGGTCAAACACGATCAGGCTCTGGCGCTGCTGAACCAGGCCGAAGCGCGCATGCAGGACGAACGCCTGTCCAGCAGTGCCGCCTTTTTCAGCGCTTTCATTATCCTCCTGCGCGAAGGTCTGGAAGCCATCCTGATTTTGGCGGCCGTGGCAGCAGTGCTGATCAAATCCGGCCGCCGCGACGCCCTGCGCTACCTGCATGCTGGATGGATCAGCGCCTTGCTGATGGGTGGCGCTACCTGGGCGCTGGCCAGTTTTGTTATCGGTATTAGCGGTGCTGGCCGCGAACTCACCGAGGGCATCACCGCCCTGTTGGCGTCGGCGGTGCTGCTCTACGTGGGATTCTGGCTGCACGGCAAAACTCAGGGGCAACGTTGGCAGCAATTCGTCAAGGAACGCATTCACAACGCCCTGCAAGGTGGCGCTTTGTGGATGCTGGCACTGGCATCATTTCTGGCGGTCTATCGGGAAGTGTTTGAGACCGTTTTGTTCTACCAGGCACTGTGGCTACAGAGCACGGCAGAGGCAAGTACTGCCCTGCTCGGTGGCATTGCCACTGCGGCGGGCACCCTGGTGCTGCTGGCGTGGATCATCCTGCGTTCCAGCCTGCGTCTACCCCTGCGCCTGGTGTTTAATGTCAACGCCACTATTATGCTGGTACTGGCCGTGGCCTTTGCCGGGCACGGTATCAATAACCTGCAAGAGGCCGGTCACCTGCCGGTAGACTCAGTGGCATTCCCGCATATCGGTTTGCTGGGCATTTATCCCAACCTGGAGGCATTGCTCACACAAGGAGCATTACTACTATTGATTGGTGGTATCTTGTGGATCGAACGCCGTCGCAACACCGCGTTGACGCGTTGATCCAGCGTAGTGTTAACGCTTTGAGATAGGCAGGTAATCCCGCGCCGGTTCGCCCGTATAAACCTGGGTGGGTCTAAAAATACGGTTATCTGCCAACTGTTCGCGCCAGTGCGCTAACCAACCGGCGGCACGCGACATAGCAAACATGGTGGTGAACTGGTCACCGGGAATACCCATTTCGTGGTAAAGAATGCCCGAATAAAAATCCACATTGGGGTATACGCCTTTGTGGGCCAGACGGTCTTCCACCACCTTCTCCACGGCCAACGCAATCTCCATCAGAGGATTCACTTTGTCACCGCGCGCTTCCATCAGCTCGGTAACCAGTCCCTGCAAGATGGTGGCACGCGGGTCTTTGGTTTGATACTCACGGTGCCCCATGCCCCAGATCACCTCTTTGTTGGCCAATTTTTTATCGACGTAAGCCGCCGCCTTGTTGGGTGAACCGATCTCCTGCAGCATTTCCAGCACCCGCTGATTCGCCCCGCCGTGCAACGGGCCGGACAGAGTACCAATCGCTGCGGCAATCACACTGTAAGGGCTGGCCAGGGTAGAACCCGTCACCAGGGTGGAAAAGGTTGAAGCGTTGATAGTGTGCTCGGCATGTAAGATCAGGCATACATCCATGATGTGCGCCAGCAAAGGATCGGCCTCTTCACCGGTGAGCATGTAGAGAAAATTTTCCGCATAAGTCAGATCCGCACGCGGTTCAATGGGGCGGTAACCGTTACGCAGGTGCTCCCACATGGCGACGATGGTGCCCATGCGCGCAATAAGCTTCACCGTCATGTTGTGCACATAATTGAGGTCTTCGCACACGTCTTTGCCGGTGAGGCATTCATTGCCTGGGTAAAACATGGATAAACTAGCCGTGGCCGTTTGCAACATATCCATAGGGTGGCCAGTGGAGGGCAGCGTTTTCATCAATTCTTCAATATGATATTTGACGCGGCGGTTGTCTCGCAGCTGCATATCAAAATTGTCCAGCGCAGCTTGAGTGGGCAAGTTCCCATCCAGCAGTAACAACGTGGTTTCCTCAAAGCTGCTGTGCTTGGCCAGTTGCTCGATGGGATAGCCTCGGTAATAGAGCACGCCCTTTTCACCGTCGATAGCCGAGATATTGGATTTCGTGGCCGGCACACCGGCAAGGCCTGGCAAATATTCACTCATGGCGTATCTCCGCGCTGAAACTGATTCTTTAATTAGTGACTGACAAGCATAACAAAAGGGAGGCATTTAGCCTCCCTCTTCAAGCGAGCGGTTAGTCTGCAAACAATGGCGGCCGTTTCCGATGTGACTTAAATCTACTTATAGGGTGGGTACCGCCCACCGGGAAGTGCTTACTGCCACCTGATGGTGGGCGATGCCTTTATGCCCCAGAGGGTACACCCTACAAAAAAGTAAGGAGTATTCGTGAAAGACAGGTGAACTTAACTTAAATCGAAAACGATGAACCGCAGCCGCAGGTGGTGCTGGCGTTGGGATTGTTAATCATAAACTGCGCGCCCATTAGACCTTCCTGATAATCCAGTTCCGCACCCAGCAAGTATTGATAACTCATGGGGTCCACCAAAAACGTCACACCATCTTTTTCAATGGCCGTATCGCCGTCATTCACTTTTTCGTCAAACGAAAAACCGTACTGGAATCCTGAGCAGCCACCGCCAGTGACGAACACCCGCAGCTTCAGCGCATCGTTACCTTCTTCCGCGATAAGCGCTTTCACTTTGTCAGCCGCATTTTGGGTGACATTCAACAGCTCTTCGGAGACTGTTTCCACTTCAACTGTATTCATCTTCTCACTCCTACAACAAACGCCTGACAGCGTTAAAACCACATTCTGCGCCAGCCGGGCTCATATTAGCAATCGCTAAAGTAGAACATTTCCGACTAGTTTAATCAAGTATTAACCGCCATTGGCCGCCAGACCCGCATCACTGCTGGGAATTTCAGGTTGCTCGACAGCAGTGGTAGCCACATCAGTCCTGTGTACCAGGTTGCCGTTCACCTCCGCACCCATGGCCATCTCGATAAGGTTGTAGTACACATTACCTGTGACGCGCGCCTCGGGAGCGAGTTCAATATGCTCGGAGGCGAACACATCACCCACCACCTCGCCGTTGAGCACCAGATTATGCACTCGCACTTCGCCTTCTATCCGACCTTCTTCGCTCATGGTGAGCATGGACTCTTCACCTTCGGCAATCACACTGCCTTTGACCACGCCATCAATGTGCAGGCCATCTTTGAAATGCACATCACCGCGAACTTCCGTACCACTGCCAATGAGTGAGTCGATCTGTGAATTCTGCCGCGTATTCTTTTTTCCAAAAAACATGTGTTTTGACTCCTGTGAATCATCTGAAAAAGGCCAAACCTCTTCGATTGTATTCTTTACGAGATAATATCCGACCAATCAAAGGTTTTCTTGAGCCGGGTCGTACCCTTCCCGCTAGGCACCACTTCCACTAACACCCGCGAGGGCAGAAAACCTTTCGGGAAGACGATCTCACCTTCGTTATTTTGAAAATATTTAAAGCGTAGTTTAAGTTTGTCCAACGCGCCGCCAGTGGCCTGTTTTAGACTCAGCTGTACCTGTGCACCATCTTTCACCCCTTCAAAAATCACTCGCGCGTAGCCTTTTACCACCCGAACCTGCGACTTCACCTGGGTCAGCACCAGCTTGAAACGATACGCACCGGCCTCGCCAATGCCTGTCACCGTGAAGCTGGGGATGTTCAACCCGCTGGCGGTATCCGTGGGCGACACGATGCCGCGATAAAAAGCCACTTCCTCCTTCAGCTCCAGCATTTCATCCTGGGACTGCTTCTGGGTTGATTCCACCGTACCGTAAGCCTGCTTGTCCACCTGTGCCGCGCGTTCCAGCACCGCAATACGGGAACGCAAATCGAGCGTGCTCTTTTTCTCCAGCGCAAGCTGCTCACGCAATGTGTCTCGTTCTGTGTGCAGGTTGCTGTTGTCATAACCGGCACGAGAAAACCCGTATTCAAACACCGCCCAGGCCACTGCCAGCAAAATCACCGACAGTAATGCCAGTTTCACCCGGTGGCGCATGGGGTGGTGGGATTTAATAATTAACTTCGAAGACATGTTAAGGCACCAAATCAGGGAACAAGCGCAATCCCCCCCAGCCCTGCCGTTTCCGGCAAACCACACATAATATTCATATTTTGTACCGCCTGTCCGGCCGCGCCTTTTACCAGATTATCGATCACAGACAGAATTACCACGGTGTCACCATCCTGCGGCCGATGAATGGCAATGCGACAAGTATTCGCCCCTTTCACACTGCGTGTTTCGGGGTGACTACCCGCAGGCAACACATCCACAAACGGCTCATTGGCAAAACGTTGTTCATATAACGCTTGCAACTGCGTATCGGTTGCATCGTTAACGTTTAACAGGCTGGCGTACAAGGTGGCATGAATGCCCCGCAACATGGGCGTGAGATGGGGCACAAAAGTCAGGCCAACGTTATCCTGATGTTGCGCACCGCTTGTCGCGTTCAAACCTTGCACAATCTCCGGCAAGTGCCGATGTCCGGGCACGCCATAGGCTTTAAAATTTTCACTGGTCTCGCATAGCAAGGTACCCACGCTGGCCTTGCGACCTGCACCGCTAACCGCAGATTTGCAATCAGCGATCAACCGCTTGGTGTCCACCAGACCATTTTCCAAAAGTGGTAACAAACCTAATTGTACAGCGGTGGGGTAACAGCCGGGATTGGCGATCAGCCGGGCTTTTTTAATCGCCGCACGGTTCACCTCGGGCAGGCCGTACACCGCTTCGTCCAGCAACTGTGGGCAGGCGTGAGGCTGGCCGTACCACTGCGCCCACTCGCCGGCATCTTTCAACCGGAAGTCAGCTGCCAGATCAACCACTTTCACGCCAGCATCCAGCAACTCCGGCACCGACTGCATCGCCACGCCGTTGGGGGTGGCAAAAAACACCACGTCGCAGGAAGCCAGCGTCGCTGCATCCGGTACGCTAAATTCAAGCCCTGTATGACCCCGCAGGTTGGGGAACATCTCCGCCACCGGCAAGCCCGCCTCGGAACGCGAGGTAATCAGCGCCAGTTCCACCTCGGGATGGGCTGCCAGCAAGCGCAGTAATTCCACGCCCGTGTAACCCGTTCCGCCAACAATGCCGACCTTCACCATGCCCCTACTACTCCCATACTGCCGCTTCATATTTGAACCGCTAATGGTAAGGGCTACGGCGGCAAAGGGATAGTGCCAATTGCATTGTAAACAAGCGTGTAGGGTGGGCACCGCCCACCATTGGTGAATTAATTTAGTCTCGCTTGGTGGGCGATGCCCACCCTACACAAGCGCACTGAAAAACATTTTGCAGAGCATTAAGAATCGCCAAAAAAAAGCCCCGGCAATGCCGGGGCTTGAGGTACCTGGCCATCCGTTGGCCTTATTGTTGAATTCCTATACTAAGCGAAACCGCTGCTTAGAAAATGCTGGTGATCTGCAGGGACAGACGGTTGTCAATCCCATCACCGATAATATTCGCAGGATCAGTAGAAGGCAGATTAGGCGCTTCTAAGCTACGAATTTCGTAGTTGATGGCCAGACGATTCTTCAGGTTGAAGAACCACTGCGCACCCAGAGTCGTTGTGATGAACTTACGCTCATTGGCTGCAACTTCTGTTCCGCGGTTCATTCGGTCATAACGGATATCGAACTCCATATTATGATTCGGCGCAAAACCAAAGTGCACATAGTAGTCATCGGCCTTTTCGTTGGGCTGCATATTAAGACCAGCAATAGCGATATCTTTCACCGGCGGAGGCCCTGCTGTAGCAACTGAACCCACCACTGCGCCACCATCGCTACCCGCGAAGATCATGCCGTCCGCACGCCGCACTTCAGCCGCCGCCCGGTACTTGCCTTTGCGGTAAGTGAAGCCGATACCACTCCGTTTACGGTCAAAGGTTTGTGTTACGCCGCTACTCGTATTCGCAGTTGCACTACTATTAATAATCAGTTGGCGTTCACCAGTCAAAGCCCAGGCGAAGAGCTTCAAGCTCTGTACACGAGGGCCTTTGCCGGCATACACCTTTTCGGTGGACAGATAATAATATTTATCCAGCGTGTCGTTATTATCCTGGCGGTTAATGCCGTTACCATTACCTGCCATGATCGCATAACTGGTATCCCAGCCACCGGTTTTAAAGGTGTCAAATATCTGGATACCCTGGTCACGCACAGCTCCGATCGGGCCATTCGCGCCATTCTTGCCACCAAAGTTCGGCCCGACTTTTCCACCATCTGCAGTCATAAAGCGTTCCAGCAACTGCTGAAAACCAAAGTTAGTAAAGTTGATGTAATCAAACACGTGAATAGCCATCAACATTTCTTCTGACATTGGCACCTTGAACAGACCGGCACGGATACGCGCACCCGGGATGTGGTTCAAAGTCACACTAGCATGGTCGATCTTGGCGCTGCCATCACCACCACCCAGTGAGGTAATGCCGTTATTACCAAACTCCGCCAGGAAAAAATAGTTGACCTTGGGATCCAGCGGGAAACCCTGACCACGCACACCGATACGTGCACGGCGGATTTCAAAACCCTTGTTGGTGGTCAGGTTAGGACCCATCTGGTTAAACTGGGCTGGATTGCCCTTCCACGCACCTGCGGCGACTGTACTGCCGCTGGTTGTCATATAAGTGGGTTGTAAAAAACCCCAAAGTTTTGCACGGCCTACGGCTGAAGACCGCTCCGTACCCTGCAACATCAGCCAGTTGGCTGCTTCTACCTGCATGGTTGCGGCCAAACTACTGGCGCACGCAACCACCAAGGCAGCTTTTTTAAGTGCCTGTTTCATTTGTACTCCTCCCTAAAGATTTTTATTACCAACTCTTTTTAGTGCTCAAACCTGCTTTCAAGGTTTTATGCTTTTGGTCTGACCGTTTACGGTTTAACCAGGGTGTAACCATCTTCCGTTACCAGCTTCACAATACGCACCACGCCGGGGATATTGGAATCAGCAATCGGGTTCAGATCAACCGGGTGTCCCAGTTTTTTGGCCATATTTTTCTTAGTGTTGGCGCAGGCGCTAAACGACACACCGCTGGAAGCCAAACCTTGAATGCGACTTTTGTTGGCGTTGTCAGCAAACAGCAGACGCAGACCTGGACCAAAAGCGACGATCTCGATTTCTACGCCATCGACGCCATATTCCTTCTGCAGGTTTTTGGCCACGTTGAGCACGAGGGTTTGTTTGAACGGGTTGGGATCAGAGATCTGCAAAACGATCTTCTTCTGAGCAAACGGTTTGTCTGCTGCAACAGTGTTTTGCACCACTCCTAAGGTCATTGCGAGCGCAATAAGCAACGCTGACCCTTTGGCTGCGAATTTAAACATAAGCTTCCTCCTAAAGACTGTCAAAATGACGTACTGTCAATAAATGCAATATAATGAAAGGCTTATATAGCATTTATCCGTCGAAAAACCGACTAGGAGACTATCTTACTTGGCCGTTCCCCTGTCAAGCTTCACCCCATCAAATCCTTTAAGTCGGTGAAAGGCTGTATTTATGTAGGCAATGATACTGTTGATTTGTGACATATTGAGTACTGATTTCCAGGCGGACATAGTGGTGCCTGGCAGTCCCTTGCGAATGACTTTTCGTAACCGCTCAGCAGTCATTTCATGCATATTTTTGGGATCGGTGAGATTTCGCGGGTGGGGTTCGAGAAAGCTGCCGATCCAGTTTTTGCCGGTGCCATCAGGGGCATGACAAAACGCACAGTTTGCCTGAAACAGCGCCTCGCCAGCCTTTTCCTGTGCCGTGGGATTTTTCAGCTGTGGCGCCTGTTCGTGACGCGCATAGGGCGTAGCGCTAGTGATGGCATCGGTGGGCGTTTGAGTTTCAGTATGGCGAGGTGAATACTGGCTACGTGGGTACGATACGGGACGCGGATCCCAAATGACTCCCTCATCATTTACCCGGCCGCGATCATGGCAGGTAATGCAGCTCTGCATAAAGATGCGGCGCCCCACTCGCTGCCGCTCTGTGAGCTCCTCTGCCGGCGTGTCGATGGCAATCTCGCCAAGCGCAAAAGGAAAGGCCGGAGCGTACTGCTGGTGATTCGGCCAACCATTTGCCACCGTGTGATAGGTGGTATTTTTGGCCTTGTCGGCCATGAATTCTTTGCGCACAAAATCTACGACTAGCGCGATATCGGTATCACTGAGGGTATTGGCAAAACTCTTCATTGCCGTACCGGAACGCCCGTGGCTGACGGCGCTGATCATCCTCTCGCGACTGAGATCACCTAACGCCGTGGCGATAAAACTGCGCGGACGGGGCGACAGAAAACTGGCCGCCAGGGTTTTAGCGTCACCGGAATAACCGTGACAAAAATAACAACGGAAATTGTAAATGTCCCGACCCTGCTGATGGCGGGTATCGCCATCAGCGCTGGCCGCTACGGAGCTTTTTTTTTGCCGTCTGTGCTTGCCGCTTTCGGCGGGTGGATAAAGGTCTGGAACACAAACTCGGTGAGCCCGGCGATCTGCTGTTCATTCAACACCTTGCCCCAGGCAGGCATCACCGTGCGCACGCGACCGTGGGTGATGCTGTTAAAGATACGTGGTTTGTTCAATATTTGACGCGATTCTTCGCTGGTGAAATTTCGTGGGCGAGGAATATTAAAAAAGGCGCGCGGGCCATCACCCTGCCCGGTGACGCCGTGGCAGGTAAAACAGTTAGCCATGTAAAATTTGCGCGCCCAGACGATATCGCCCTTCAAGCCATTGGGCACCGGCAGGGACATATCCACGTTGATGCTTGGAGCCGCCGCATCGGGCTTAACGGAAGCAACCGGTGCCGGAGTCGGCGACTGAACCGGCGCTGGGCGCGCCGTGGACAGCGGCGCATCAACGCCGGGGATTGCGCCAGCCTGCGCGGGTGGCTGACTAAGAGCCACGGGCTTGCCAATGGCCAGGGGTGCCTCGCCGGTATCTTTACTGGGATCAACACCCATAAATTTGTAGCGGATGAAGCCCACAACTTCAGCTATTTCAGTGGTGGAAAGCCGCGTCTTAAATGGCATCATACCGGTGCCGGGTCGGCCGTTGGTCACCGAATGCACCATGCGCTTGCGTGTCAAATTACCCTGTGCTTCGGGGGAGGTGAAATCTCGAGGTGGGGGATTCAGACCATTTTTCGCCCAGAAGGCCGTGTTGCCGTTATCGCCATGACACACCGAGCAGTTTTTGGTGTACACCTTTTCACCCAGACTCACCGCTTCCGGCACCCCGGCCTCGGCTACCGACACCTGCATAAAATTGATGCGGATATAATCCACCAGCTTTTCGATTTGCGGCGGACTCAATCTTTTTTTGTGCGCCATCATGGCGGTTCCGGGGCGTCCCTCGGTAACGGACTTAATCATGCGCTTGCGGGTCAGCTCAATGGCAGCCTCGGGCGTGGTGAAGTCACGGGGCTTAGGAAACATGCCGGAACGCGCCTGGGTATTGGCATTGCCCTTCTCGCCATGGCAGATCGAACACTGCTTAAGATACAGTGCTGCGACATCTCTTTTTTCAGCCGCTGACTTCGCTGCTGTTGCCGCAATGGCGTTTGTTGCACCAAACCCGAACAAGACCACGCAGGTCACCCACGCTGCTTTTGACCACACCACGCCGTTTTTCATAAACCAGAACACCTTTGTCATTTTCTGCTGTTATTTTCTGAGACCGCTTGTGACACCATTCGTTTAAAACAGGGCGTTAATTCAATAAGTTACAAAACTTCCGCCAAAATTCCCCGTCTCGATAAGCGGCAACCGTCCGCTATTATATACCTGCGCACGATAAAGCTCGCGGATTGTGGCGTAAAAACCGCTTTTACGCTACTCTAAAGCTCGCGTATAGTAGGCCGATAGCGGTGGTAATATACGGATTTATCGACCTTTTTTCTAAAATTTTTTCTCAGGCGGTTACTGCTATTTTTTCGCAGTCGTGCCACCTGATGTTGTGCAGCACCATTGGCGCTGCACGGGGGCGGAAGCATGTCGCGGCAAATGAAAAAGCAGCTCTCTAAAATGAGAGCCAGCACGAAAGTCCTGATCTTCACCTTGCTTGTGGGTGGGTTGGCGTGGGCCGCCTACGCTGCCGCTGCGGTAGCCATCGTAGGAGACCCGGTGCTGGGTGCCGACGACCCTATCCTGGGCTCCAAACACGATTTTACCGGCCTTAACGCCCGCGCGGGTGTGGTGGCGATGTCCAGTGTGGCCTTCTCCGATTACGGATACTCCTGTGTCTACTGCCACATTCCCCCGGAAGAAGCGGGAGCGGTGCCTGCAGATTTTGGCGGCATCGATGGCTGGAACCGTTACGTTCCTGCGCTAAGCAATTACCAGTTGTACGACAGCGTTAACCTGGACAATAAAACCAGCGGCCCTAATCCTATCAGCATGCTCTGCCTGTCGTGTCACGATGGCACCATGGCGGTGGACATGGTGGTATTCAAACCTGCCACTTTTGATCCCACACTAGACAATGCCATGCACATGCGCATTAATCCCGCAGACAACATTGAAAGCTGCGGCAAATGCCATAACGGCGACGTCGCTCATGACATCTCGGTAAAAATGCTCGGCACCGATTTGCGCAACGATCATCCAATTTCCATGCAATACGCCGGACTCACGTTTAAAGATATCGATTTCCGGCCGCCAGACAATCCTAATGGCTTTGATAACGGTGTTAAATTGTATAATGGCCAAGTAGAATGCATGACTTGTCATAACGTGCACGACCCTTCTCGGGAACTGCTATTACGCGCTAACGCCGAGGTGTTATGTTTCACTTGCCACGCAAAATAACAACAAATATGACAACCCGCCACCGCGGGTTGATCTGGTTCGGGATTCTCATCACACTTCTCCTTGCAGGCTGCGGCGGCGAAGAAGTCAAACGCGAAGAAGTCATACTGGCCTACCCGCCTCCACCCGAAGAGCCTCGCTTTTTCTTTGAGCGCACTATTACCAGCAGCTTCAACGTTAAAGAAATCACTGCCGGTGACAAGCTAAAAATCTTTGCCACGGGCTCTTTAGGCAGCGCCACCGGCCTGGGCAAGCCCTATGGTGTAGCCGTTCACCAAGGCCGCATCTACGTAACCGATACGGTGAAACGCGCCGTACTGATGTTTGATGTGCCGGGCAAAGAATTCGCAATGATTGGCACCGAAGGCCCCGGCGAATTGCGCAAGCCTATTGGTATTGCTGTCAGCAACGATGGTGAAATTTACGTCGCTGATAATTCCGCAAAGCGCATCGTGGTTTTCGACAAAGACGGTAAGTTTTTACGCGCTTTTGGCAACCGCAGCATTTTAAAACGCCCCTCAGGCGTAGCGGTTAGTCCCGATGGCACCAAGGCTTATGTCATTGACACTGGCGGCGTCACCACACAAGAACACCACCTGTACATTTTCAACGCCATCACCGGTGAGCTGGAAAAGACCATCGGCACACGGGGGCGCAAAGATGGCGAATTTAACCTGGCGCTACAAGTCACCACTGGGCCTGATGGCACGGTGTATGTCACCGACAGTGGCAACTTCCGCGTGCAGGCTTTTAATCCGGACGGCTCCTTCAAACTAGCCTTTGGCAGGGTCGGACGCAAGGTGGGTAATTTTGCGCGCCCGAAAGGTATTGCTACTGATTCCGAGGGCAACATCTATGTCGTAGACTCTGCCTTTGGCAACTTCCAGATATTTAACAGTAAAGCCGAACTGCTTATGTTTATAGGTCAACGCAGCCAGGTGCCCGGCCCTGGCCGATACATGCTGCCAGCAGGTATTGCGGTCGATGAAGATGGCCGAGTCTATGTAGTCGACCAATTTTTCCGTAAGGTGGATGTCTACCGACCCGCCGGTATCGAGAAAACAGGGGGCTGGCTGGGTGGCGAGCACCTTCCAAAAAATAAATAAAAAGAAGAACTACGCACTTTTCCCGATTGCTTGAAGCAATACGCTCATGATATAAATGCAGCTTATTGAGTACGGCCAATTAGTTATGGCTAAAGAATGACCAAGTTCGCATATTTGACACGGATACTTGGCTTCACTCAAAACAGCAACCTACAATAATAATACATTGACAACATAGGGATTATATTTTGTCACTGAACATTAAATCAAAAATCGCACTTTCCGTTGTTTTCGCAGGCCTCAGTACCGTAGCACTAGCTGATGGCTGGGATCCGGACTCGCAAGCAAGCAATATCGGTAGCATTGCCAACACGCGCCACAACCTCACCCTCTCCTACAATATAGCTGCTGGCGGACAGGGTGTTGTCATGGACTTCGCTCGCAATAATTACGGTGCGATCTGTGTCTACTGCCACACTCCTCACGGCGCCAATAAGTCGATTCAGGGGGCACCGCTGTGGAACCGTACAGTCAATCCAGGCAACTACACGATCTATGACAAGGAAACCACACTTGGACTGGCAGGCCGTATGAGCCTGCCAGGGCCGAATTCATTGACCTGTCTGTCCTGCCATGATGGCACCATCGCCATCGACTCCGTACTGAATATGCCCGGCTCCGGCCGTTACGGCAATAACGAAACAGGCACATCTGATTTTGCCTTTCTGGATACATGGCCGGCGACCAGCGGTAACCACTTCAGAATGGGTAATCCGGCAGGTGCTGCGGGTAGTGTTGAAAACAACACTTGCACCAACTCAGCATGCCATGCCACCAAAGGTGGCGCCCGTGCAGACTTCCGCGTGTTTGTACTTGGTACAGACCTGAGAGACGACCATGTCGTTGGTATAAAATTCCCAACCACCTTTGGCGCCGGTATCGACTTTAATGAGCCAACTGCCAAGGTGCCAGGGAAATGGGCATTTTATGATGACAACGGCAACGGCATCGCTGAAAAAGATGAAGTTCGCCTTTACGATAGTGGCGAAGGTCCTGAAGTTGAATGCGCCTCCTGCCATGATCCACATGGCGTGCCATCCAACGGTAAAGGTACTCGTTTTAACCCCAGCTTCTTGCGCGTTAACAACAGCGGTGTCAACGCCAACGGAGTTATTGGTGATGGCCCCAGCGCCCTCTGTTTGACTTGCCACGCTAAGTAAAAGTACAGGCAGTTGATAGTAGCGCCCTTGTTACTTAGCACTTTAAAAAAGCAGTAACGGAATTTCTATCGGCCAAATGTTGATAGGCACGGGAGCATAGGCGGGATGCACAAAACGACTTTCGTAAGGGGTTAGTAATACAGAGGCAAGTATTACCTAAATCTACGGCCAACCGGAAGGGGCTTCATAAACGATTATGGATAATCGGACTCTCTATTATTTTCTTAGCTTTAGTATTTTCGTGCAAGTTGGCGGTTTTTATTTTCTAAGTGAGAAATACGCAGACTCTAAAGTTAACAGCGGCACTGGAAAACACCTTAGCTCCGCCGCTAATAGTAGCCCAAGTTTTCAGTCTCCCAACCTCATCGTTAAACAAGATGTTAAAAACAGCCCCGCGCTACCCCCAGCATTCCAACACACACTCCAGAAAGATTTAAGACAAATAATTCGGGAAGAACTTCAAAACATTACTAAGCAAACTGAAATAACAACGCCTTCTGCTACAAATAAAAGGCAGGAAGCAAGCGCAGTCACCGAACAGCCCATAACACCAAATGCTTACGCTAGCGAAACTGCCAGCTCCGAAGTAAGGACAATTGTTAATAACGCTCTTTCTTCGGGGATTTGGACACAGGATTCTAACTTAGCAATCTTAAAATATTCAAAAGACCTTGCACCAAAAGCCCGCATTGAATTAACAGAAGAACTTTATGGCGCCATCAACCGTCAGGAATTAAAAATTAATGATGCATTCCCAACTTTATAAATCAAGAAACGGAGGAGCAAGCAGGTAGACCACAGACATGTCAACTCACCGATTTATTTTTAATCATTATCTAAGAAATGACACAAAGGGACTTGACTGTGAAAAAATCAATATTGGCAGTCGTAATTACATCCGCTATTTTGTTGTCCACTATGGCAGCAGCAGAGGGTAAGTACAGCAATTATGGCGTAATTGTGGCACCTGGCAACTTCATTTTCGGCAGTTTTAATAATCGCTTCGACACAACACCAACTTTTTCCAAAACGAGTCTAGGTGGAAGTTATGATACTTACAGCCAAAATGTTACCTTTTATGGACGCGGAAGCGATGGAAGCGTGTTCACATGTTACGTGCAACCCAGCAGTTCCTTTTACCAATTTGCTTACGATACTGTCCAAAACATGGAGAGCACGTCAATAGCCGCTCAGCTGTCTCCCGGCTCTAGCGAATGCACTCAGTTAATAGTTAAAAAAGAATCATCATTTCAGCATTGATCATCTAGCCGTTGAGAGTTGTGCCACGCAATCTGTGGTGCAACGTCTCGTTAATGCCACTCTTTTTCCGTTAGCAAATATCCAAACAACGCTTGTCGCTTACCAGCTCATACCTGAACTACTGAACAAGCTCAATCCGACTCACAAAGGTCACTTCGGGAAAGGGCCGCTGCAGCTCCTTGCTAAAGAAGTTGGTCATGTACACGCCTTTGCTGTATTGAATACGGCTGTTAATCGGCAGCTCGGTCTTTGGACCTGCTATCCACACCAAGCGCCCCTGATTTAGCACCTGCAGATAACTGTACATCTCGGTGTGCAATAGTTGTTTGACCACACCTTCATTTGCGAGCGCCGGTCCTTTGCTCTTCTGCTTGGCCTTCGCTTGCTGCTGATAGCGTTCACTTTCTTGAGCACTCCCCATGAACCCCAGGTCACCCTGCGTATTAATCCCGGTGTATTCCACGCTACGCAGATAACCATCGCGGTTGGTGCCACCCAGCACATAAAAATGTCCATTGTGGGTAAAGGCATTGAATTCTGCCCGGGGCACGCTCATGGGGGTGGTTTCCTGCCATGCTGATACACCACCTTCCGCTAAGACTTCACTTTTTTCGATACTGAGCAGGTATTCCAGGCCGGTTAATCCACCGAGCGCATACAGTGTTCTGCCATTTTTTGCCGACGCCAAACCGTAACGTCCTGTTTTTAATGGGCTAGTCTTTTGCCAGGAATTGACGTCGCCATTCTGTTGAGGTTTCGCCCATTCCACATCGTTGATACCCACACCTTTTTGTTGATCATGACCACCGAACACGAACGAAAGTCCATTTACCTCTTGTACGCTGTCCACGTAACGCGGCATGGTCATCGGCTCACTGGCCATCGCCCACTCCCCCACACTGCCATCGCTTTCCAGCTTTGCGTATTCCACACTGTCCAGTAACACCCCACCAAAACCGCCGAACGAATACACATAATCGCCAATCAAACTAAGCTTGGTGCAGCGACGCGGCAGCATTGTGCGATTCGTTTCTTGCCGCCACTCTCCCAGGCTACCGTCCGGTTTAATCTTTGCGCGTTCGACAGTGGTCAACAAATGCTTACCGTTGGGTCCGTTGCCGCCACCGACCACATAAATGTAACCATTTCTGACAACCGCATCGGTAAAGCCGCGATCCTCAACCAGACGCGGGCCCAGCTTCCATTCCCCAATACGCCCATCCGCCATAATAGATGCGTACTCTGTGCTGCGTAAAAACTGCCGACCATCCACCCCGGCAATCAGGTACACGAAATTATTGTGAACCACTGCTGCTGCACCCGCACGTGCCACATTCAATATACTGGTTTCTTTCCAGCCGCGGATCCATACCGCATTTTTCGCAGTCTGATTTTTTGCGACTTGGTTAGATTGCGTTGACGAACCTTTGTCTGCTGGTGAGCAGGCAATTAACAGCAACGACATGACAAACAATGTAATGTGTTTCATTTCATATCCTCAGACACATCAAAGCTCCACCCAGGTTCCCGAGTAGAGCTTTTCTGTCATATATTTAACGTTATGCCGTTCGCCGTAGTGACACGACAGAGTTATTTATAATCAGTAATTCTCGCGACACCGCCGAAGCTACCCACCCACAAACTTCCATCGCTGGCTTCTGCCAGTGAAAAAACATTGTTGGCAAATAGACCATCAGCTTTAGTCATCACTTTAAAACCGTTGCCGTTGGCAGTCGGACGCGCCAAACCTTTGTTAGTACCTATCCACATTTCACCGCCGGGTTTTTTGTACAACATAAAGACATGGTTGCCTGGTAAGCCTTCTTTAACGGTGTACGTTTTCCAGGTCTTGCCATCAAAACTTGAAAGTCCGCCACCCCAGGTGCCGCACCAAACCACACCATCATCGTCCACAATCATGGAAACAATGTAATTGGGGTTGTACCCCACTTTGACATTACTCAAACCCTGCTCGGCCTTTTGCTTGGCATGATGCTTTGAGGCCTTGGCTGGGTCGTTAGTAAACGCAATATCTGCTTTTACCTTGTCATAATCAGCACCCAAACTTTGCTTGCCATCCTCATGTTTCCAGTGTGTCCAGGTCTTATTTCTGTAGAGAGCCAAACCACCCTCTGTGGCAAACCAAACATCACCGTTTTTACCAATTTCTACGCCATACACCCAATCATTGGGTAAACCACCTTTAGTGTTATCAACAGTAAAAGTTTCCCATTTTGATGTGTCGGCGAAATTACCGTTGGGTATACGATTCACGCCCGACCAGGTAGCCACCCAGTAGTCGCCATTCTCAGCTTCAGCAATATCGTAAACAAACTGATC
>CAZXZI010000051.1:0-18715 GCA_964645165.1 uncultured Ectothiorhodospiraceae bacterium | reverse complement strand
TAACTGTCTGCTGGAAAGCAGTTTGCCACTATAACCATAAGAATGAACTCGCCCAACTTGGCTAGCCAATGACTTACAGGCACTGACGTCAGGTTTTAGCCATGGCCTCTTGACCGTACAATGCTTTCCGCGACATGACCAAGTAGCCCCAGCGGTTATAACCTTTCCCTGCTTTTTTGCCCGAGCAAAAGTCTCTGCCCGATATTGATATTGTTGTTTCGAAGTTGGCTTGGCCTTTGTTGTGACTTTGATTGCCGGTGGATGCAACAGCCCCGATGAACCCAGTAAACTTTTGGCGGCCATCGCCGGTAGTCCATAGGTAGTGAAGCACATCAGCATGGACAGGATAACAACATGGACAATCTGTTTCATTTCGAAGTTTCTTTAGACATTGAGAACAATTTAAAATTTAAACTATTGACCGAACAACCCCTTCAACAGATTCCCCATACAGGTTTGTTCAGAAGAAGCACCGACACCCGTGTCTGCTACCTCTATTATAGTGGGGGCTTATTACCTGACTATCCATGTCTGGCAAATTTCCCCATCACAATAGGTCAGCCTAACCGACACGGTAACTCACCCATAAAACAATAGAAACACTGTGGGGAATTTTACACAATATGACAAATATAAGGTTGCAGAGTCTTTAAATTGCTTTCCCAGTACCCCGCTAGCGTCTACAATACGCGGCTCTCAGAATGCCGTCCCGATGCCCGACCTAATGCCACAAACCAATACCCCCGCCATCACAACACTGCTCGCGCCCCCCGTAGAGCGGCAAGCTGCCAGACGCATGCAATGGGGTCAGCTTTACGGTTGCAGTGATGCATTGGCGATTGCCGAAGCGGCTCGTTCAGCCGACGCACCCATCATCGTCATCACGGCCGACACGCCCTCTGCCACGCGACTGGAATACGCGATTCGGTTTTTTTGCGGTGGCAGTGATAATCATGATCTGCCTGTACTCACCTTCGCGGATTGGGAAACTCTGCCCTACGATGTGTTTTCGCCACATCAGGATATTATTTCTGATCGGCTGGCCACGCTTACCCGTTTACCTAATCTGCAACGCGGCGTGCTGGTGGTGCCCATCACTACCTTGTTGTATCGGCTAGCACCGAAAAGTTTTCTCGAAGGCAATTGTTTTCAAATTGACACGGGGCAAGTGCTGGATCTCGAAGCCACGCGCAACCGACTCAACGCTGCCGGTTATCGCTGTGTGTCACAAGTTATCGAACACGGTGAATTCGCGGTGCGTGGCGCGATCATTGATCTGTTTCCCATGGGCCACAATCAGCCGTTCCGTATTGAACTGTTTGATGATGAAGTAGAAAGCATCCGCACCTTTGACCCGGAGACGCAACGCTCCATCGAAAAAGTGTCTAACATCAATTTGATGCCCGCGCGCGAATTCCCCTTTACGCCGGACGCCATTACCCAATTTCGACAGGCCTATCGTGTGCAGTTTGAAGGAGCCCCACAGACCAGTACCATTTATCACGAAATCAGTAGTGGAAACACGCCGCCCGGCATCGAATACTACTTACCGTTATTTTTTGACGAGACACAAAGTCTGTTTGATTACCTGCCCGATAACAGCATCATAATCACCATTGATAGCGCACAAGAAGCCATCAGTGATTTCTGGTCGGATGTAGAAGAACGTTACGAGCAAGGACGGCATGACACCAGTCGGCCATTGTTACCACCCAACAAATTATTTCTACGCGAAAATGAATTCTTCGAAGCTGTTGGCAAGCAGCCGCGCATTGAATTGCAACATTTAGAATTACCGGAACAATCGAGTGCGCACAACTTTGGTACTCAAAGACCACCTCAGTTAACCTTAGAAGCGCGTGCCGAACAACCCAGCGCACGGCTCATGGCTTTTCTCTCTGACTTCTGTTCCCCAGAAAATAATGGTCGTGTGTTATTTTGCGCAGAATCTGCCGGTCGCCGGGAGACTCTGCTAGGCATACTCAAAGACTGTAACTTGCGTCCCACACAAGTTTCCGGCTGGGATGATTTCCTTGCCAGTGACGCACAATACGCCGTTGCCGTTTCTGCCCTGGAAAGCGGCCTGCTGCTGACAAGTAATAATGTTGCATTGATCGCAGAACCCCAGCTTTTTGGCGAACAGGTACTGCAACAACGTCGTCGCCAACGCAAAGCACGCGATGCCGATCAGGTCATCAAAAATTTGGTGGAACTGGAAGTCGGTGCTCCAGTAGTGCACGAAGATAACGGCGTGGGTCGTTACCTCGGACTGGAAACCATCCAACTCGGCGAAATGACCCAGGAATTTCTCACCCTGGAATATGCCAACGGTGACAAGTTGTTTGTGCCGGTCAGTCATCTACACCTCATCAGTCGTTACACGGGCGCTTCGCCAGAGACCGCGCCACTGCATCGACTCGGTAGCGGCCAATGGGAAAAGGCAAAACGCAAGGCGCGTGAAAAAATACGCGACGTTGCCGCTGAACTATTATCGATTTATGCACAACGTGAGGCTCGCAAAGGTTATTCGTATCACGTTGATGACAGCCAGTACGCAAAGTTTTGCGCCGACTTTCCCTTTGAAGAAACACCCGACCAACAAGACACCATCGAAGGTGTGTTTAAAGACATGCGCTCTGACAAACCCATGGATCGTTTGGTTTGCGGCGATGTCGGTTTTGGCAAAACAGAAGTCGCCATGCGCGCCGCATTCATCGCCGTGCAAGATGGTAAACAAGTGGCCATGTTGGTGCCCACCACCTTGCTGGCGCAACAACATTATGAAAATTTCCAGGATCGTTTTTCCGATTGGCCGGTACGTATCGCTTCCGTGTCCCGTTTCCGTTCCAAGAAAGAACAAACGGAAATTCTCAAAGAATTGGAAAATGGCACCATCGATATTATCATCGGCACCCACAAGCTGATCCATGGCGACATTAAGTACAAAAGCCTGGGACTGGTGATCATCGACGAAGAGCACCGCTTCGGTGTGCGCCAAAAAGATAAATTCAAGGCACTCCGTTCAGAAGTGGACTTACTCACGCTCACCGCCACCCCCATTCCACGCACGTTGAACATGTCTATGTCCGGCCTGCGTGACTTATCCATTATTGCCACCGCACCGGCGCGGCGTCTGGCCGTGAAAACTTTTGTCAACCAATGGAACACTACGGTAATCAAAGAGGCCTGCCTGCGTGAGATCCGCCGTGGCGGACAAATCTTTTTCCTGCACAACAGTGTTGAGACCATGGAAAAGATGCGCCGCGACATCGAGGAGCTGGTACCCGAAGCCACTGTAGAAAGCGCACACGGACAAATGCGCGAGCGGGAACTGGAACAGGTGATGACCAATTTTTATCATCATCGTTTTAATATATTGGTTTGTACCACCATCATCGAAACCGGCATCGACATCCCCAACGCCAACACCATTATTATCAATCGCGCGGACAATTTTGGTCTGGCACAATTGTATCAGTTGCGTGGCCGGGTGGGCCGCTCGCATCACCAGGCCTATGCCTATTTGGTTGTACCACCGAAACGAGTGATGACTGCCGATGCGGTGAAACGGCTCGAGGCCATCGAATCCATTCAGGAATTGGGCGCGGGTTTCACACTGGCCTCGCATGACATGGAAATTCGCGGTGCCGGTGAGTTGTTGGGTGAAGGCCAAAGTGGGCATATGCAAGAAATTGGTTTCACCCTTTACTTAGAGTTACTCGAACGCGCTGTGAAGGCACTCAAGGACGGTCGCGAACCGGAGCTGGATCGGCCGCTTGATCACGGGACAGAAATTGATCTTGGCATCCCTGCCCTACTGCCCGATGATTACCTGCCGGACGTGCATACGCGATTGATTCAATATAAACGTATTGCCAGTGCCGAGAACAAAGCAGAATTACGTGAACTGCAAGTGGAAATGATCGACCGCTTTGGTTTGTTGCCCGATGCGGCAAAAAATCTATTCCGTGTCACTGAGCTAAAACTCAGCGCCACGCCCCTGGGCATCAAAAAAATTGAAATGAGCGATAGCGGTGGCAGATTGCAGTTTGTGGAAGAGCCCAACATTGACCCCATGAAGATCATTCACTTAATCCAAACGCAGGCCAAAACTTATAAGATAGATGGGCAAGATAAGCTACGCATTCTCAGCGACCTGCCGGATGCCGAAGCACGGTTTGCGGCGGTGGAATTATTATTGGGTGAACTGAGCTGATTCAAAAGGCCGCGTTGAAAAAATAGTACTGTGAACCGTCGTCGTAGCGTTCATAGATCAGCGGCACCTGGTCACCCACTTTGGGCAGGGGCCGACCCTGCGGCATCATCAGTCTGACCTGTGTCCCATCGGCCAAGCGAATCCTGCCGATCACCAATGCCTTATTTGTGGGATCATCGGCTCCGCGGATTTCAACCAAAGTGCCGCTAACCTCACGGCGCTCGAGCCGCTCGGTACTGGTCTCCCACAAGGTCCAGGCCAGCATGCCGCCGAGAGCAACGACCATAACCCAGGCCCGCGCATTGCGGTGGGCCCAGGCCCAGTTATCAAAAAATCGACTCATCGGTCTGTTTTATCATCCCTGCCCCAAACTTTTCTTTTTTTGTGCGACTTGTAGCTCATGGTTAAAGGTCGCAATACGATCTAGATAATAGTTCTTCGCCTGCGTGGTAAATGGATTACGTTTGTCGTCACACATGTGGCCATTCAAGCGCACGGCAAGACCACGGCCTTTATCCAGCATCAATTCCAGGGCGGCTTCGCCGGCCAACGGTCCCGGTAATTGACAAAATAACATCAGTCCTGGCGTGCTCAGTTCTTCTAACTTATCCAAATCAAAGATGCCTGGTTCCAATAGATTAGCCACGCTAAACACGGCGTCGTCAGTATTCAATACCGCCTTTTTATTCGGGTCATGAAAATGAAAAATACTCATTTCGCCATGACTAAGGCCTTCCGTCTCCAATGCCTCACGTACATCAATACCAGAAAAAGTTTCCTCTTCATCTGCAAGCACAATCACTGACAATACCAACGGTTCGATATCCAGCGGTATATCCGCCTGTGCCTGCTCTTCATCTGCCACAATCCCAGCGATATGTATCTCTGCCTCCGCTACGGCAAGGTCCACAGGAATTGTCACCTCGGTAATTTCATCTTCAATGCCAGGTTCTATGGGTTCTTCGACGGGTAATAATCCTTCATCCGTTTTTTCTATGGGTTTGGCACTATCGATTTCAACGTGAGGACTTGTTTCTTCAACCAGGGCTTTTTTAATAGATACCTTTTCAAAGGATGTGTTGTCTTCAATGGGGACCGTTTTTAGCTCTGCCACTTCTGACTCGACATCATCTTGCGCCGACATGTCGATGACCAACTCAGACATGTCAGGCTCTGACACTGCGGGATTTTCAGCGATCACATTAGCAGCCATCGGTTCAACGGTGTCCATGCGCGGTTCTTTTTTAACAATCTCTCGCGCAACCACTGACGGTGCTTTTGACGATGTCTTTTTCCTGCGAGATTTTTTACCCGAACGAGCTGTTTTATCTTTGGCAAATTGCTTGCGCTCACGTGTCCAGTCTTCGCTCTCAAAGCGGCTGGAAAAATAGATGGCCAGCACCACCACGGCGCCCACCAGCATCAATACCCAACGCAGATCATTCACGCGTCAGTCCTTTTTGAAATGAGTTTTGGAAAAAGCGTTGCCGATCATGCCCGTATCCTGTGGATTCTGTGTAGGCACATCATAAAGGAATCCTGGGCAAAAAAAACCGGCGCCTGCAGGGGGTCAGACGCCGGTCGGTTGCGGCGGCCACCCCAATGGCAACCGCCAAGCACGATAACCCGTGCTTTAAAACGTGCCGATGAACTCCAGGGTGGTGACGTCATCGTTGGCAATGCCGCTGATGGCTTCACCGCTGGTGTTGTCACCACTGGAGCTTTCCAGTGCGGCAGACAAATTATCGTTAATGACGTACGTGGCATACAGTGTGGTTTTAGTGGAGTCATCCCCCCCTGCCGCAAAAGACACGGTTTCATAACGTGCTTTGACGTTGGCCTTGTCGTTAATATTAAAACCGACCCACAGGTTGGCTGCACTATCCACGGCCTTGTCTGCCGCCAAATAGTCCAGTCCCACGGTCAACGCACCCACAGAATATTTACCATTAAAATCGAGCACATTTTCGGCCTGCACGTCCTGGGTGACATAACCCAGCTCCAGATCCAGCCCCTTCATCGGTGAGAAATTCACCACCGCGGCCGTAGAGGTTTTGCCCTTGCCGCTGGTACTGGCAGAAAGACCGAGGTCATCAACCACCGCCAGGGTGATGGTGGCCGGACCCACACCTACAGCCGCGGCGATACCCGCCACATTGTTGCCATACAGAGCCGTTTGCCCGTCCAGTATCGTGTAAACCACGCTGTGGCTGGTGAAATCCATGTCCGGCGCATCTTCCAGTTCCTGACCAATGGGGTTATTGAACAAACCGCCCAACACCGTCACTGTCTGAGTGGCACCCCAGGCAAAATAGGCCTGCTCAATACGACCGGAATCCTGACCGCCCACACTTGCGCCGGTATTACCCGCAAGATTTGCATCCATGTCGGCACGCACCGTTACTGCACCGATTTTCTTCGACACATCCACTTCAGCATCAGCGGTGAAAACAGGCTGACGATCACTGTTACCGATGACATCAACAAACCCTCCTACCTCAGCATCATCACCCGCAATCGCTAACAGCGGATTTACCAACACACCAACAACGGCAAGTGCAGCTAAGTTTTTCTTTTTAATCATTTTCATACTATTCTCCTCGGTTAATCACGTATTATAATTATGGTTATATTTACGCAATTTTTATGAGGATATACAAGCTTTATTTGCACACATATTTTATGGTTATTTTCTGTGCGCTGATCACGCGCTGAAAAAAAGGGAGTACGGATTAAACGGGGACTAGAGACAAATGGCACATACTTAAGCCTAATACTACCGTCATCCTGGCGCACGACTGCATGGATGCAGGAGGTAGAGCAACGCAGGAGCAGTTGCCGAGGCCGGAATGACAAATATACTGGGAAATTGGGGATTTCCGGCTTAAGTAAATGCCTTTCGGAACAGACCCTGGTCCGCAGAAAACCACTAACCGGAAAAACGAAAAACGCGCACAGGAATGCGCGCGTTCGGTATTTTTCTGAACCAGCTAACGAAGCACGAACCTTAGACGACCCTCGCCCCTCGAAATTCGCCCCTAGTAACTGTCGTTAGCTGGCCACCATCAGCGCTGCCTCGTCGACGTCCACAGACACCAGACGGGACACGCCCGGCTCATGCATGGTCACGCCGTTAAGCTGACTGGCCATTTCCATGGTGATCTTGTTGTGGGTGATGACCACAAATTGCACCTTCTCGGACATCTCTTTAACCATTTCACAGAAACGACCAACGTTGGCGTCATCCAGTGGCGCGTCCACCTCATCGAGCATGCAGAACGGGGATGGATTGAGATGAAAAATAGAGAATACCAGCGCCACGGCGGTCATGGCTTTTTCACCACCGGAGAGCAGGTGGATAGTGCTGTTGCGCTTGCCCGGTGGGCGCGCCATGACGGTGACACCCGTGTCCAGCAGATCGTCCCCGGTCAATTCCAGATAGGCGTGTCCGCCACCGAACAGCCGCGGGAATAGTTCTTTGAAACCGGAGTTAACCTTCTCGTAGGTTTCTTTGAATCGAGTACGCGTTTCGCGGTCGATTTTGCGAATGGCGTTCTCCAGGGTCTCCAGCGCTTCATCAAGATCGTTGTGCTGCGCATCCAGGTATTCCTTGCGCTCGGACTCGGTCTGGTATTCTTCGATGGCCGCCAGATTAATAGGGCCCAAACGCTGAATGCGCGTGGCCATGCGTTCCACCTGCTCGCCCCAGTTTTCTTCGTCTGCCTCTTCCGGCAAAGTCTCGAACAAAGCATCCAGCGTGTAATTCGTTTCATTGAGCTGCTCCACCAACGTCTGGCGACGCACCTTCAGTTCCTGCCAGGCCATGCGGGTCTGCTCTAGTGCACTGCGCAACTCCTGCGCGGACTGTTCCACTTTGTGACGCTGCTGATCCTGCGTGCGCATGCCGTGCTCCAGTTCTTCCACCTTACGTCGCGCCGCTTGCAGTTCTTCTTCCACCTGCATGCGGGCTTCCAGCAGCGCCTCCAGTTCTTCTTTCATCGCACTAATCGGCGCTTCACCCTCGGCCAGAGCGGCCTTTAGGCTTTCGCGACGCTCGCCCACCTGCGCAAGTTGGCGGTCCATGCGTTCCAGACTCTGCCGGGTGGCCGTGAGTTCGGTACTCATGGTGCGATTTTTCAGGATGTTTTCATGTGCCACATCGCGATCACTGCGCGCCTGTCCGCGGGCTTCGTCTAGTTGAGCGCGCAGACCATCACGTTGTGCAGACAGGCTCGTACGCTGCTCTTCAACAGTATCCATCTGCGCCAAGGAGGTGCTTAGCCGCTCGCGAGCGGCCTGAGTATCGGCCTGATTCTGTTGCGTCTGCCCTTCAAGCTCGGCAATTTCTTGTTCGATGTTTTTGCTGCGATTGCGTATCTGCTCCAGCCGCGCTTGGCGGCCACTGAGCTGCGCCTGTACTTCGGCCTGTGCCTTACTGGCCAGGTGCAATTCGCGCTGAATCGTTTCTCGATCAACTTCAAGCATTTTGAGTTGCTCGCGCCCCTCGCTCAGCTGCGCCTCGGCGGTCTCCACTTCGATGCTCAATGATTCGATGGCGTTGGCTAACACTTTCAGCTCCTGCTCGCGTTGCAGCACACCCGCCTTTTCATCGGCGCCCCGCGCCACGCGCAGCCAGTTGGGGCCGATCCAGATACCATCTTTGCTCATCACCGACTCGTGCGCCGCCAAACGTGGGCGCAGTGCCAGGGCTTCGGTCAACGTGTCAACGGCGTAAACCCCGGCCAGCACCGCATCCAACGACCAGGGTGCTTCGACATGACTGCCCAGCGCCGTGGCCAGATCACCGGTGGCGGCAAACAGCTGTTCGCTGGCGGCAGGGGCCACATCAAACAACGCCACACTGCCCTGCTCCAACGCCGCCAGCTGGCCGGCCACGCTGTCGATGCCATCCACGCACACCGCTTCAAGCTGAAAGCCCAACACACATTCCACGGCCTGCTCCCAGCCCTCTGCCACCTTCAAACCCTGTGCCAGGCGCTGCGCCTGATTGAGATTATTCTCCGACAACCACTGCGCCACCTCGCCCTCGGTTTTCCCCAGCGCGGCCTGCTGCAAGGCTTCCAGTGAAGAATGCCTCCCCTTCATGGATTGCAACTGGCTGCGTTGTTCGTCGAGCGAGCCGTTCAGTTGATGGGTAGTTTCGCGCACTTCCTGGATGCTCTGCTGGTGAGACTGCAAACGCTCCTGCAATTCGCTGGTCTGCTCGCTACTCCCTTCCACCTTGGCAAGCCGCTCGGCAATCTCCGTTTCCAGATCTCCATGGGACTGCCGCTGCTGCTCTTCGCGCAGACGGCTGACGCGCTGTTCGTGCTGGATAAACTGCTGTTCCAGGCTTTGGAGGCGTGTGCGTTCCACCTCGGCATTGCGTGCCGGTTCGGCCGAACCCTGGGTGAATTCATCCCACGCCGTCTGCCAGTCCTGCATCGCCTGCTCCGCCTCGGCCAGGGCGGCTTGCGAGGCCTCCTGCCGCGCGCCGGTTTCTTCCAGCTGCGGTTGCAGGGCTTCGAGCGCCTGGGTCAGTTCGTCGATCTTGCGCCGATCCGATGCCAGATGGGTCTCGGATTCGATCCAGCCGCGCTCGGCGCTTTCCAATTCCTGCTGCTGCTCCCCACGGCGTTCGCTGGCATGCTGGATGGACTGCTCGATGCGGGCGATGTCGCCACCCACGCTGTAAAAGCGGCCCTGTACCTCGTTGAAGATTTCCGTGTGTTCCACGGATCGATCACGCAACTTTTCAATCTCTGCCTCGATGGCGCGCTGCTGAGCCACGGCCGCTTCGTAGGCGATTTCCTGCTCGGTAATCTGTGACTCCCGCTCACCCGCCTGGGCATCCATTCCGCGCCAGCGCAGGGCGATCAATTGCCCTTTAAGAAGTCGCTCTTCCTCTTTGAATTCCTTGTATTTTTCTGCCGTTTTTGACTGGCGTTGCAGGCGATCCAGTTGCTTGCCCAGTTCGTCACGCAGGTCGGTCAAACGCTCCATGTTTTCCCGCGTGTGGCGGATGCGCGTCTCGGTTTCTTTGCGCCGTTCCTTGTATTTGGAGATGCCCGCAGCCTCTTCCAGAAACACCCGCAGGTCTTCGGGCCGAGCCTCGATCAGGCGGGAAATCATCCCCTGTTCGATAATGGAATAACTGCGCGGCCCCAACCCGGTGCCAAGAAAAACATTAGTGATATCGCGGCGGCGACAGCGGGTGCCATTAAGGAAATACTGGGACTGGCCGTCACGGGATACGGTGCGGCGAATGGAAATCTCGTTGTACTGGGCGAATTCACCCTTGATGGTGCCGTCCGAGTTGTCGAACAACAGCTCCACCATGGCCTGCCCCACCGGCTTGCGTGCCGTGGAACCATTGAAGATCACGTCCGCCATGGAATCACCGCGCAGATTTTTGGCCGAGGACTCGCCCATCACCCAGCGCACCGCGTCGATCACGTTGGATTTGCCGCAACCATTGGGACCCACCACACCAATCAAATTGGACGGCATGGGAATGCTGGTGGGGTCTACAAAGGATTTGAAACCAGCGATCTTGATCTTGCTCAGGCGCATTTTATGGGGGCTCTTCTCTTGCTCAGACATGAAAAATCGGATTGGGATGCACGATACCGGAGCCACGCCAGCGGCACAATATTGACAGGCAAATACTTCCGTGGAACATCCCCCGCGATTGCAAATATATCACCTGAATCCGTGACTTCAGGGCGGATACAGAGTGCACGATATTGATTTTACAGTGGAATCAAAAAATCTTAGCTTCACCCATAGGTTAAGCGGGCATTTTTTGAACCGCTGTGGAATCAAAAGCTTGTGCTATGCGCCGTCATGAAGTCACGGATTCAGGTACCTGTAAAAACCGTGAGAAAATCTGCCAATTCGGGTATCGTACGCGCCTGTTTATCAACCATTTGTTGATCCGTTTTATTGACCAAACACACCAGTCGCGAGCCAACACCATGTCCAGCCAACCGTCCAAAGAACTCGAAACTTTCCCCAACCCCAACCCGGAACGCGACTACACCATTCGCATCGACATCCCGGAATTCACCTGTCTGTGCCCTAAAACCGGCCAGCCGGATTTTGCCACCTTTAACCTCGAATACATCGCAGATAAATCCTGTATTGAATTGAAATCACTAAAATTATACATGTGGTCTTTCCGGGAAGAAGGCGCCTTTCACGAGGCCGTCACCAACCAGATTCTAGGCGACATGGTGGCCGCCTGCGCGCCGCGCTTTATGCGTCTCACCGGCGAATTCAACGTGCGCGGTGGCATTTATACTTCGGTGATCGTTGAACATCGCGCCGAAGGCTGGCAGGCACCGGAACGGGTTGACCTGCCGTAACCATTATGCCGCAACGCGCAGGGAAGCCGCTCACCCGTCAACTCGGCAGCCGTATTACGGATGCCGAGCAGCGACTCTGGCAGCGACTGCGCAATCGGCAGGTGTGCGGCGCAAAGTTTCGACGACAACACGCTATCTCACCGTACATTGTGGATTTTGTCTGTCTGGAACAAAAGCTGGTGATCGAAGCAGATGGTGGCCAACACCTTAAGCAACAGGCGCAAGATGAAGAACGGACTGCCTTTTTGGAGGCTCAAGGATTTCAGGTTTTACGATTTTGGAATGATGAAATTCTGACCCAGGCAGATGATATATTAAACGTGATCTTTCGCGCTTTGAGTGAGACCCCTCACCCTAGCCCTCTCCCCGGAGGGGAGAGGGAATAGTTCGTGTAGCGTAGTGCATCACCTCATCCTATTGTACCCACAGTACAAGCCCCCCGCCCCCTTGGGAGAGAGAACTGGGGTGAAGGGGTAAACCGCCAATGACCTCAAACCATTCATTTTACATCGATCTCGGCACCTCCGGCTGCCGCGCCCCCCTCAGTGAACAACGCAATAGGGTTTTGAGGTACAACCTCACTCTACCAACATCACCGTACAAGCCCCCTCGCCCCCTTGGGGGAGAGGGTTGGGGTGAGGGGGTAATCCTCCGATGACCCAAAGTCACCCACTTTACATAGGCATCGACCTCGGCACCTCCGGCTGCCGCGCGATTGCCATTGATGAACAACACGCGGTAGTCGGTGAAACCGCAGTTAACCTACCTGCCCCGCAACACAACGGCACACAAGTCAAACAAGCCCCCGCTTTGTGGTGGGATGCCGTCTGCCAGTGTCTCGAGCAACTGACCACGATGATCGATGCACCGCAGGTTGCCGCCATCGCCGTGGACGGCACCTCCGGCACGCTGTTGCTCTCCGATGCACAAGGTGCCCCACTCGGCCCGGCGCTGATGTACAACGATGCCCGTGCCACCGCTGAGGCCGAAACCCTGGCCCGCATCGCCCCCGCAGACAGCGCCGCCCACGGCCCAAGCTGCGCGCTGGCGAAACTGATGTGGCTGCAACAACACGAAGCCGCCTTTCCGCAAGCCGTCCATGCCTGTCATCAGGCTGACTGGATTGCGGCCAAACTCAGCGGGCAATTCCCGACAAAAGCCGTGATAAGCGACTTCAATAACGCCCTCAAGCTCAGTTTTGATGCTCAGCAAAATGCCTGGCCAGCCTGGCTCAATGAACTCGAGCTGCCCAGAACATTATTCCCCGAGGTGGTCGCTCCAGGCACAAGCATCGGCACCATTTCCAAAGAAATTGCGCAACGTCTTACCTTGCCTGAAACCACTCGCATCGTTGCCGGTACTACCGACAGCACCGCCTCGTTTCTCGCCACCGGCGCAAGCAAAGTGGGCGAAGCCGTAACGGCACTGGGCTCAACCCTTGTGATCAAGGTGATCAGCGAACAGCCTGTGTTTGCGCCGGAGTTTGGTATTTACAGTCAGCCGCTGATGATCGACAACAAAATGCGCTGGCTGGTAGGCGGCGCCTCCAACAGCGGCGGCAATGTCTTGAAGCAACACTTCACGTTAGAACAGATCACCGAGATGACTACCCGCTTGCAACCGGATACCCCCACTGGGCTGGATTATTACCCGCTGCCATCAACCGGCGAACGCTTCCCCATTAACGACCCGCAGCTCGCGCCCCGACTCGAACCGCTTCCCACCGATGACGTGGTATTCTTTCAAGCTATGTTGGAAGGCATCGCGCGCATTGAAGCAGAAGGTTACCGTTTGCTCGCCGAATTGGGCGCGCCTTATCCCGCTTCAATTCGCACCACCGGTGGCGGCGCACAAAATACCGCGTGGATAGCGATACGAAAAAAATTACTGAACGCCGAGTTGCAAACTGCACGACGCACGGAGGCGGCCTTTGGTACGGCGTTGTTGGCAGCAAACCAGAGAACCTGAAAATCAGGAAATCAGGAAATCAGGAAATCAGGAAATCAGGAAATTCCGATTCATCCGTTATTCCGGCGAACGACTCCATGGATGGAGGAGGTAGAGTGACGCAGGAATGACGGAATGTACAATACCCAAAAACCCATAACAGAAAAAAGATACTATTTATGAGCAACCCCTTCGCCGGCATCGGCTATTTTTTTCAAGGTCTTCGATTGATAACCCAACCGGGCCTGCGGCGTTACGTGATGATTCCACTGTTGATCAACATCACCCTGTTTGGCGGACTGATGTGGTTTGGTGCGGGTCAGTTTGAAATTTTCATGAGCTGGCTGATGCCAGAATTACCCGAATGGTTACAGTGGGCGGAATGGCTGTTGTGGGCGGTGTTTGCAGTGTCGGCACTGCTGCTGCTATTTTTCACCTTTTCCCTGTTGGCCAATATTATCGCCGCGCCGTTTAACGCTTTGTTAGCCGAGGCTGTGGAACTGCATTTAACCCATCAGCCTCTCGATAGTGGCGGTGGTTGGAAAAAAATGTTGAGCGAACTGGTGCCGACCATCATCGATGAATTGCGCAAGCTGCTTTATTTAGTGATGTGGTCGTTGCCGTTTTTGTTGTTGTTTTTGATTCCCGTGATCAACCTCATCGCACCGTTTGTCTGGCTTGTGTTTAGCGCCTGGATGCTTGCCGTGGAATACGCCGACTATCCCATGGGCAACCACGGCCTGCGGTCGGACGAACAAAAACAGCGGTTGAGCAGCAAGCGTTTTCTATCGCTAGGTTTTGGTGGCGCGGTAACGGTGGCGACGATGATCCCGGTGGTTAATTTTCTGGTGATGCCGGCGGCCGTTGCGGGTGCAACGGCAATGTGGATCAAGCAATTTAAAACCTAGGCAAAACCTGCGCCCAAAAAAAAGACTTCACGGTATCGACGCTGCACCGGACATCCCACACATTAAGGGAGGGGGTAGTCTTTGCACGAGACCATGCATGAGACACCCGGTGTACGTCGACTTCCGCGAAGCCTTTCCGGTTCTTTTGATGTTTTCACACCACACAGCTACCGGTCAGCAACTGAGACTGGGGCTGCTGCATTTAGTTCATTTTTTCAGCAAAAAATTCCACGCCTATTTTTGGCCCGTTGGGCGGGCATCGCGCACCAATGAGGTTCTTATTAACCTGACTTCAAAATAGATCAGGATGATCTATTTTGAGTCGCCCGCAAAACACCGGCGAAAATTGCGAATTTGCTTGTGTTTTGCGGGCTCGCGTTGGCTATCGCCAACGGCGGTGCATCCCTGCACCCCACTATTAATCCAGCCTATAAAACGGCCGGATTAATAAAATGACAATGGTGGGCGGTGCCCACCCTACGGAAAATTCGATGCAATAATTCAGGCTCTGCGTAAATATTCTGCCAATCGCTTTACACCTTTCTCCAGCCGTACCAACGAAGTAGTGTAGGCGAAACGCAGATGACGTTCTGGCTGATTGGCACCGAAATCCCGGCCGGGCGTAATGGCCACCCCTGCCTTTTCCAGCACATCCAGCGCGAAGGCGTAACTGTCGTCGGTGAAACGGGAGCAATCCGCGTACAGGTAAAAAGCCCCAGCCGGCGTGATGGGAATGTCTAAGCCCAATTCGCGCAGAGCCGGTAGCAGGAAGTCACGGCGTTCACGGAAGGCATCGCGGTAACCGGCGAGGATCTCCCGGCTTTGCGGTGAGAAGGCCTCCAATGCGGCGTACTGAGAGACCGTGGGCGCAGCGAGGAAGATGTTCTGTGCCAGCTTGTCGGCCTCGCGCACGTAATCGGCAGGTGCCACCAGCCAGCCCAGACGCCAGCCGGTCATGCAGAAGTATTTGGAGAAGCTGTTGATGACAAACAGCTCGTCGGACACGCTCAGGGCGGTATCGGCCTTACCATCGCAACCCTTTTCGTCGCAACCCAGGTCATCGTAAATCAGGCCGTGGTAGATCTCGTCAACGATGAGTCGACCGCCGTGGTCGGTGGCGATGTTGTGCATCTGCGCCAATGACTCGGTGCTCACCAGCGAGCCCGTGGGATTCGAGGGTGAAGCCAACATGGCGGCGACGGTATCCTTCGTCCAATGCTTTTCCAGCAAGTTTGGGGTGAGCTGGTAGTCGGTGTCGGCGCTCACCGGCACTCCCACAGCCTGCGCTTCCAACAGGCGGGCGAAATGCCGGTTGCAGGGATAGCCGGGGTCGGCCATCAACACCCGTTCGCCGGGATTGACCAGCACCCCCAGCGCCAGCAGCAGCGCGCCGGAGGCACCCGGCGTAACGATGATGCGCTGCGCATCGACGGCCACGCCGTATTCGGTCTGATAAAAGCGGCTAATCGCCTCGCGCAACGCTAGCAGACCAACCGCCGGCGTGTAATGCGTTTTGCCCGCATCCAGCGCCCGCTTGGCCGCCTCGCGAATGGGCGCAGGAGTCACAAAATCTGGCTCACCAATTTCCATGTGCACAATGTCCCGCCCCGTGGCCTCCAGGGCACGGGCACGGGCGAGCAGATCCATCACATGGAAGGGTTCGATATCCGCCATGCGACGGGCCACATGGGGTGGCGAGGTTTTTTTCATAATCACTATCCTGAATCTGTTCGAAACGTCCCTTCGTGTTGTGGGTTTAAGTATCTAGGGGCGAGTTTCTAGGAGCTAGGAAAACATAATTTCCTGTCCCTTAGCATCCAGCACTCAGCACTGCGTCCTTCGCTCCTAGCTCCTCGAAACTAGACACTATCACGCGTGCAGGCGTCGAATCAGCGCCAGATCAAGGCACACGGAATCACCCGCATCGCCGTCCAGCACCGCGAACGGTGTACCGGGTTCACCCATCTGATCCAGCACAATGGCGGCACCGCTGAAATCATCGTCTGCCGTGTAGCCGTTAACAGTGATAATGGTTTTTAGATTCGCACCCTGCGAGGAAAGAATACCGTTGCGCGAATCTTCAAAGGCCACACAGTCTGCCGCAGTAAGCGCCATTTCCTGCATGGCGTAATCGTAAATATCCGGCGCGGGTTTTTTCGCGGGCACCACATCGCCTGCAGCGATCACCTCAAACCAGGACATGGCATCCGGATCAAGCGCGTGGGTCAGTAACGCAGTCACGTTGGCGGGCGTGGTGGTCGTAGCCACGGCCAGACGCAAACCGGCCTCGCGTGCTTCTTCAATCAAGCGTTTCACCCCACTGCGCATTGGAATCGCGCCCTCGGCAAGCATTTGTGTGTAATGCTCGGTTTTCGCGGCGTGCAGGTCTTTGATGAAACCTGTCAAATCATCGGGTTGCTCAAAGTCGGTATTAAATTTCTCGAGGTAATAGCGCATTCGCTCTTTACCGCCGGTCACCGCCAACAATTCGCCGTAAAGCGCGGGAGACCAATCCCAATCTAATCCAGCATCGGCAAAGGCACGATTAAAGGCCACCCGGTGACCATCGCGCTCGGTGTCGGCCAGCGTGCCGTCCACATCAAATAAAAGTGCTTTCAGTTCATTCATTTAGCATTCTCTTTCGGTATAAAGTCTGACTCTGGTTTTCGCCACGACGCACCCAGCATTTCTCTAAATTTGTGCGCAATAACAAACGGCCGCATAGCTTACCTCAGATTTCCGGACGACACGACGACTCACGGCATCTACTTATGACTGTTGATAAAACAAACAAATAACGCAATAAATTTGCGTCACGAAGCCATCTTTGCTATAAAATGCGCCCTTATTTTTTAAGTCCCTGCCCAACTTTTCGGGGTTCGCCCGGTTATCCAGGCTGTGTTCGTAGCCGTGGCAGGAGTAGTCAAAGCACGTAGGATAGGAGCAGTTCTATGGCCGTCAAAAAGGCTGTGACAAAGAAAGGAACGACCGGTTCAGCGAAAAAAAGTGTGGCCAAAAAGGCCGCGCCGAAAAAAGCTGCAGCAGCTAAACAGGCTCCGGTGAAACAAGCCGTTGCGCCGAAAAAGACAGCGGCCAAAACTAAACCGGTTGCCCGTAAACAAATCGGCGATGACCAGAATTTCACCAACTTCACCCCGTACAAGACTAAAAAGGGTGAGGAATACATGAATGCGGAACAAATTGAGCACTTCCGCCACATTCTGGATGGCTGGAAGCAGCAGTTAATGGGCAAGGTGGATGAGACCGTTCACCACATGCAGGATGAAGCGGCGAATTTCCCCGACCCCAATGACCGAGCCAGCCAGGAATCGGAATTTGCCATGGAATTGCGTACACGGGATCGTGAACGCAAGCTGATCAAGAAAATCGATGAATCAATCGATGATCTGGGTGAAGACTACGGCTATTGCAGTCACTGTGGCGTGGAAATCGGCATCCGCCGCCTGGAAGCCCGCCCTACCGCTACGCAGTGTATTGATTGCAAGACCCTGAACGAAATCCGCGAGAAGCAATATGGTAAATAGTTGGAAACGGACATCGTCCGTGGCATAAAAAATGGCCATCAATCCTTACGGACTGATGGCCATTTCCAAACCCCTACAGGTCAAACGGTTGAGTAAACCGCGATATAACCGACGGTGTTACTGAATCCTCCGTTCAGGCGACTTTTTCGCCGATCTCTGTATCTGTGGTATTCGTCGCAAGCACATCACTCATCTGCAGTCCGTTGGCACGCACAAACGCGCTGACGTATTCAAAGGCTGCCGGATCATCATGCTCCAATGTTTTTTGCACCAGCAAACACTTTTTGCCCTTCAAAAAGCAGGGGCGTACCGCGCCGTAGCGTAGACGGTGATCAGCGCCAAATTTTGCCATAACGCCGGACACCCGCTCCACCCAATCGCTAGGACGGAGTGTGCCGCCATTTTGCATTGTCCCTTCAATAAGCCAACTCACGGTGTATTCCTCTTTGTGTGTTTTGTGACTAAAAACGCTGTAATTTCGATGACGTTCATTGCATCGGACAAAACAACGTTTTCGTTAGGGCTAATCCTTGCCTGAGCTTACAATCCAGTCAAAAAGTTTTCGATTCCCCGATAAGGCTAAACACGCTGTGCTGATACAATCGGTTCCATGTCATCCCAACATCCACCCGCAGCCAACCTCACGTACCGTGGCCGTTTTGCCCCCTCGCCCAGCGGGTCACTGCACTTTGGCTCACTAGTCACCGCGCTGGGCAGTTTTTTACAGGCTCG
>CAZXZI010000050.1:15978-18744 GCA_964645165.1 uncultured Ectothiorhodospiraceae bacterium | reverse complement strand
CCGTACAGCACAACTAGACCCCAACCCAGCCAATCTACGTATTTTTTGATGGCGTGCTCCAGGCGCACCCCGCCCCACACAATAAGAGCGGTGAGCAAAAAGAACCGCGCACCCCGCCCGGCGAGCGATGCCAACACAAAGGGTAAAAACAGCATGGAAATTGCCCCGGCCGCGATCGTGAATACTTTGTAGGGAATCGGTGAAAAACCCGCGATCAAAATCGCCCAGACACCCCATTGCCCGAACCACTCCACGGCCTGTTGATACTTGCCGCCGTAACCTGCGTTCATCACCCAGGGTTCGATGGCATCAAAAGCAAAATAACCAATCAAGTAACCTAGCATGCCACCGGTGACCGAAGCGGCGGTGGCCATGGCCGCGTAATGCCAGGCTCTTTTATTGTTGGCCAAGGCCATGGGAATCAGCATCACATCGGGTGGGATGGGAAAAAAGGAGGATTCGGAAAAACTCAGCGCCACCAGGTACCACTGCGCATTTCGATGTTTAGCCCAGCGCATGGCGCGTGCGTACAGACTGGAAAATAAATTCATGTTCGGTTCAGCGGCCCCACTCGTTAATGAAAAATCCAATGCAAAGACGCGAAGGCGCAAAGAACCCAAAACCCTGTTGGCCTAGTTGCCAACAACCACGTGACAATTCGCAACTTGCTAGCTGAAGCAACCTGACCGACACAGCTCAAATTTCTGCCAGCCCGCAGGTTGGAGTGAACAACGTGAACCCCAACAATTACTTTCTCCTTAACTCACCATGTTGGGGGCGCTACACTCATCCCAGCCTACGCAACTGGATTCTGCTATTTGCTGGAACACCCAAAACGCTTCGCGGGGCAGGCTTTGGCGGAATAAATGCGTTTTGCTCTCTACCTTTTTCTCTCCACCCCTTGCTCCTTACCTGCCGTTATCCGTCCCCCCCAGCATCGGCACGAAACTCACTTTATCCAGCACCTGTCGTTCGATGCCTTCTTCGGTACGGGTTAGCAGCACCAGCTCTTGCACCCCCTGCGGGCCTACAGGCATCACCAGTCGACCGCCCACGGCCAGTTGCTGCAACAGGGCTTCCGGCACCTGCTCCGGCGCAGCAGTGGCGATGATCGCGTCATACGGCGCAAACTCCGGCCAGCCCCAGCTACCGTCGCTGTGCTTGAGGCGCACGTTGCGCAATTGCAATTCCGTGAGTCGTTCCCGCGCCTGATCCAGCAGAGGTTGGATGCGTTCCACGCTGTACACCTGACCGGCCAGCGGCGCGATGATGGCGGCCTGATAACCCGAACCGGTGCCCACTTCCAGCACTTTATCCAGTGAGCCGGATTCCAGCAGCGCTGCGGTCATGCGCGCCACCACGTAGGGTTGTGAGATGGTCTGTCCGTGACCGATGGGCAGCGCGGTGTCTTCGTAAGACCGGCTGGCCAACGCCTCGTCCACAAAGATGTGTCGCGGCGTACGGCTGATCGCTTCCAGCACCTGCAGGTTGCTGATGCCTTCCTCCTGCAAGCGTTGCACCAACCGGTCGCGGGTACGCTGGCTGGTCATGCCGATGCCTTGCAAACGGCCATCGAGACGGCTCACAGCCCCTCTACCCAGCCGGAAATCTGTTCCATCGCCGCGTAACGGGTGAGATCCACATTCAACGGCGTGAGCGATACCCGATTCTGGCGCACGGCGTAAAAATCCGTGCCCTCGCCCGCGTCCTGCTCCGCACCCACCGGACCTACCCAGTAGACATCTTTGCCGCGCGGATCCTGCATTTTTACCACCGGCTCTGATTTGTGGCGTCGTCCGAGGCGCGTCACCTCAAATCCCTGCAAATCCGCCTGCGGCACATCCGGTACGTTGACGTTGAGAATGGTATCCACCGGCAGCGGATCGCTTTTCAGCCGCGCCAGCAGCGACACCACCACCTGCGCCGCCGTGTCAAAATGCTGGAATTTTTCCCCCGCCAATGACACCGCGATAGCCGGCAGCCCCAAAAACCGCCCCTCCATCGCCGCCGCCACAGTACCGGAATAAAGCACGTCGTCGCCCATATTAGCACCCGCATTAATGCCAGCAATCACCATGTCCGGCTCCTGCGCCAGCAGCCCGGTGATGGCCAGATGCACGCAATCCGTGGGTGTACCGTCCACAAACACAAAACCGTTATCTGCCCGATGAGCGCGAATGGGGCTTTCCAAAGTCAGCGAATTACTGGCACCGCTGCGGTTACGATCAGGCGCGACGACGTCAATTTGGGCCACTGCGGCCAGCGCCGTCGCCAACGCGACCAGTCCCGGCGCCTGGTAGCCGTCATCATTGCTCAAGAGAATTTTCATGGGTGACCATTATAGCCATGGGCGCAGAGAAAAACCTGCCTGCGTTCCTTTCCAAATCACAAACCGTGAATTGCTTATTAATGTCCCCCAACCCAAGGTCGATGGGGGTGACTGAAACACAAGAGAAAACAACAGCTAGCCTGCAAGCGGTCATTCCAACGGTACGGGTAACAAAATTGAGTACAAATTCAAAAGGGGTAGCAACATGAGAACAACATGAGAGCAACACACAAACTGCTACTGGCGGTTGGGCTGATGATCGCCACGCTGCCACTCACCATTCCCAACGCACATACCACCATCGATTTTGGTGTAATGGCACCGCGCGGGCCACTAAGGTTGGAATGAATGAAGATCAAGCCGTACGACAAGTAGTCACAGTACCAGTCACACCACGCTAGTCACACCACGTAGTCACACCACGTAGTCACACCACG
>CAZXZI010000050.1:0-15878 GCA_964645165.1 uncultured Ectothiorhodospiraceae bacterium | reverse complement strand
TAGTCACACCACGTAGTCACACCACGTAGTCACACCACGAAAACGCCAGGGACGGCGTTTTCCACCCAACAACCCCAGCGCACTCTTCACCTACGAAGGCTAGCAAGCCCAGTCGCTGCTGCGTAAGATTCAGCATAACGTGACAAAAAATAACAACAGCGATGACGATGACCTGTTCCGACAAATGATGTCGGGCGTCAAACCTTTGTCCGCAAAAAAATCAGCCGAAAAGATCAAACCTGCCAAACCTCAGCCCGCCGCTAAACGACAGCAATCAACCTCGAACAACTCAGGCACCCCTGCCTTCGCAGCCCGTGAGCATGTGCCCGATGTCGCGCCTGAAGAGACGCTGTTTTTTGCCCGCGGTGGTCTGCAGACCCGCCTACTGCGTCAACTCAAACGGGGTGATTTACGGCCTCAAGCCCGGCTTGATCTGCACGGTCAAACCATCGCCGAAGCCGGCGCACAACTCGCTGACTTTCTGGATGCTGCGCAAGCCGAAGGGCTGCGTTGTGTTTGTGTGGTACACGGCAAAGGTCATCACTCCGCAGAAGGTCGCCCGGTGCTCAAAACCCAGGTCAATCAGTGGTTGCGGGATACCCTCGCCGTGTTGGCTTTCAATTCCGCCCAGCCCAATGACGGTGGTAGGGGCGCGCTGTATGTGCTGCTGCGTAGCAGATAACACCTCGCAAAAGATTTAAGAAAGTATGAGTTGTGTCGCTAGCGGGAGAAGAGTTCTGCTAACAACCGCTTGCGCCTGGAGAAAGAAGAATGAAAAGCCTGTTCCGCCCTGCCCGTTTGATCATGGATCGCTTTCGTTACCCTATTAAATTTGGGATCATTTTTACGGTGGTCGTCATCCCGCTGGTGGTACTCAGCACCCTGCTGGTTTCTAACGTTGGGAGCAAAATCAATTTTCTGAAAAATGAACAACAGGGCCTAAGCTATCTCAAGGTGGCAAGATTGCCTATCGAACACATTCAGCAACACCGCGGCATGACCAGCGCCTATCTGGCGGGTGACCAGAGCTTCCGCGATCGTATTAACCAGAAACAATCCGATGTCGACAAGCACTTGGCAAGCCTACAGACAACGGATAAGGAACTGGGCTCGGCTTTGGCCACTGAGGGCAGACTGCAAGAAATCATGCGGCAGTGGAAGGACATCAAGGCAAACTCCCTCACCATGGCACCAACGGATAACATCAAGGCTCACAATGCCCTGATTGGCAATCTTATCGACCTCATAGGACACGTGGCCGACAGCTCAGAGATTACCCTCGACCCTGCCTTGGACAGTTACTACCTGGGTGATGCCCTGGCCAATCGTCTGCCTAATCTCACCGAGAATATGGGACAGGCGAGAGCCATTGGTTCCAGTGCAGCTGCGGTCGGCAAACTGGCCCCTGCCGCCTTCACCAAATTGGCCGTACTGGCGGAAAACATCAAAAATTTCAATAACAATCTGCAAAAAGGCCTGAGCGCCGCCCTCAATTTCAACCCAAAGCTCGGCAAGGCACTCAAGCAGAAAATTCAAACAAACAATCAAGCCATCGTCAAAATGGAAACAATGTTACACGATGATTTTCTGGAGATGGGGGCCACCAACATCAGCAGCGATACGGTCTTCACCACCTCGACTCAGGCCATTGCCAAAACCTATGCCCTGTTCGATGCCATCGTGCCCGTACTGGACGAGCTGCTTGCCCAGCGCATTGCTGCTGACAGCTCGGAAGAAACCAGCGCCATCGCCATTGTCGTGGTGGTGATGCTGCTCATCGCCTATCTGTTTGCCGGCCTTTATCTATCCGTCAACGAGAGTGTGCAGCGCATGCATGAAGCTACTGAACGCCTGGCCGATGGTGACCTCACGGCCCGGGTAAATCTCGCCAGCCAAGATGAAATGGGTGATATCGCTGGGAGTTTCAATCAAATGGCCGAAGGCTTTGCCGACACGGTGCAAGGCATCATGGCCTCCTCTGCCCAACTCGCTTCCGCCGCCGAAGAAATGTCGGCGGTTACTTTGCAAACCAGCCAGGGTATCCAGAATCAGCAATCACAAACTGACCAGCTGGCTACAGCTATGAATGAGATGGCAGCAACGGTGCAGGAAGTGGCTAAACACGCGGTAGAAGCCGCAAATGCTGCTGGCACGGCAAACGATGAATCCGCCAACGGTCGGCAGGTGGTGAATGATGCCGTCAATACCATTGATGCTCTTTCCGAGGCCATCACCCGCGCCGCCGAGGCGATTCAACGCGTGGAAACCGACAGTGATCGCATCGGCACCGTGCTGGATGTGATTCGCGGCATTGCCGAACAAACTAACTTGTTGGCGCTCAATGCTGCGATCGAGGCCGCCCGTGCCGGTGAACAAGGCCGTGGTTTTGCGGTGGTCGCGGATGAAGTACGCACGCTGGCATCGCGCACCCAGGAATCAACTCAAGAGATTCAACAAATGATTGAATCTTTACAGGCAGGTTCCAAGGAGGCGGTGCATCTCATGGCTGAAAGCCGTGAACAGGCACAAACAGGCGTCGAGCAAACGGCAAAAGCGGGAGATGCCTTAACCGCCATCGCCGATGAAGTGGGACGCATTAATGACATGAACACCCAGATCGCCAGTGCGGCCGAAGAACAGGGTGCCGTGGCCGAAGAAATCAACAAAAACGTACTCACGATTAACCAGGTTGGCGATGAATCAGCACAAGGTGCCGAGCAAACGGCTCGTGCCAGTGAGGATCTCGCAAGTTTGGCTTCCGAGCTACAGCAAATGATGGTGAAATTTAAGACCTAAGAATGTGCAGACGCTTTTTAGTTGCGGAGCTTAATACTCCGGCCGTTTTAAAGGCTGGATTAATAGTGCGGTGCACGACTACATGGATGCAGGAGGTAGAGCACCAACAGTAGGCGCTATTAGGCGACGCAAGGAACAGTTGCCGAGGGATGCACCACCGTTGGCGATAATCAACGCGAGCCCGCAAAGCACAAGCAAATTCGCAATTTGCGCCAATGTTTTTCGGGCGGCTTCAAAATAGATCATCCTGATCTATTTTGAAGCCGGGTTAATAATTAACTCCCGCAACACCGATGTTGCGTAACAACCCGCAGGCAGAGAAAACTTCAGTTGTACGTGCTCGCCTTCCGGCAACCACTGCCATTGAAGATCATTCACGAATAAACCCAACGCGCGGCGTTCTTGTTTGAGCCCGGCTTTTTCCAATCCCTCACAGTAACCAGATTGCTCGGCCAGCACTTTAGTTTCCAGTATTTTCGCTTCAAGCTGAGGCGGCAGTTCACCCCTCCCCCACAACGGCCCACTGGTTTGCACGTCTGCTTCGGCATGTCGGCGTATTATTTCATCATCAATTTCGTTGGCAATAAAATAGCTGCGACTCCCCGTGAGCATCAGTGCTTCACCGGGTATTACTTGATTCCAGTTTTCTGCTGCGATTCGCGCGGCCAATACTTCGTTAAATAAAAATGAACGCGCCGCAGAAAGATAAAGGCCACGCAAATGCCGGTCTTTTATTTTGCGACCTTCAAACATACTTTGTGCCGCTTGCAGATTGCTACCACCACGACCAAAACGTTGTTCGCCAAAATAATTGGGCACGCCTTGTCCTTTGACTGTTTCCAAACGCTGCACCAATGCAGCACGGTCGCCCTGTACATCACGCAGTACTAGCGTAAATTGATTAGCACGTAACGCACCGCGCGGGAGTTTTTTGCGATGCCTCGCCTGGGTGAGAATTTGCACGTCATCATCTTCCAGTGATGAGTAATCCGGATCGGGTTTACCTGGCAGCCAGATACTGAACCATTGCGTCGTCACCGCCACACGGTCTTTCAAACCGCAGTAACTGACATCCCGTACTCGGACTCCTGCATGTCGCGCCAGCTGTCGAGCAACCTGGTCAGTGTTACGATTTCGTTTACGCAAATGCAACATCAAGTGTTCACCTTCACCATCTGCCTCGAAGCCAAGAACCTCGTCAACTTGAAAATCTTCGGGACAGGAACGAATACGCGCAGAGGTGCTGGGGATGCCCGACGCGCGGGGCCATTCGGGAAATGGAGAAGATAACTCGGGCATTTGAGAAGACTCTAATAATTCGTCATTCCAGCAAAGCCAGATTGACAATAAAAATTAATGAATGATTTTACTCGACGAGCAAAGCCACAACATGCACCGCAATGCCTTCACTCTTTCCGGTAAAACCCAGGCCTTCGGTGGTGGTTGCTTTAACGTTAACCTGGTTAACGTTAACACCAAGATCGGCTGCCAGGTTTTCACGCATTGCTTGAGTATGCGGCGCCATCCTGGGTGCCTGGGCAATAATGGTGATATCAACATTGCCCACGGTAAAAGCCTTTTCGATTAATAGCCCCATCACCGCGCGCAACAGAATGCGGCTGTCAACATTTTCATACTCAGCACGGGTATCGGGAAAGTGTTGGCCAATATCACCTAACGCTGCTGCGCCTAATAATGCATCACACAAGGCGTGGATGGCCACGTCACCATCGGAGTGCGCAACAAAACCTTTATCGAAATCGATACGCACGCCACCCAACATCAAGTGGTCGCCTCTACCGAAGCGGTGTACGTCGTAGCCGTGTCCGATTTTCATCATGCCTGCCTATTTTGTAGGGTGGGCATGCCCACCAGCGGTTCTTTATCAAACTCATGTAGATGGGCAATGCCCACCCTACTTGTATACTTTTCGCTGAAACAAATCGGTACGTCGACTCACCAACCTGTCAAGAAACAACATACCATCAAGATGATCCACTTCGTGTTGCACGGCACGTGCCTCGTAACCTTCGCTGCTGAATTCATGTTGTTTACCAAACTCGTCAAATGCACTAAAGAAGACTTTTTCTGCACGAATCACGTTACCGGTAAAATCTGGCACCGACATACAACCTTCTCGCCCCATGGCCATGCCATCCCACTCGGTGATCTCAGGATTGATCAACACCATGCGTCCATTGCTGCTGGATTTTTTCGGCAGCTTGCGCATGCCGGACAAATCTACAATCGCAATGCGCTGAAAATTTCCAACCTGCGGTGCCGCGATACCCACACCCCCAGGACCTGTGCGCATGGTTTTTTCCAACTCAGTCACAAAACCTTGCAAGGCTTCGTCAAAAACATCCACCGGATTTGAGGCCTGCTTCAACCGTTCATCGGGGTATTCAATGATTTTAAAACTCACTGCGTTCTAACCCACCAAAGTGTCGATGGACATTAGTTGCGCTTCCACACCTTCATTTTTAACGACATCCAAAGCCGACTGCAAAGCCGCAACACCTTCGTTGGCGCGGCCTTCGATATGCAAAATATAAATCGGCGCTTCTTCCGTACCGCCCACGTCCGAGTTTAAATCCAGAATGTCTAGACCAGCCTCGGTGAGCGCACCGGTAGCATGCGCCACAATGCCCGGACGATCTGCGCCATATACGCTGATGCGCACATCGGGGTCATAGTGATGATGCAAACCACCTTCGATGTGGTCAATGTGTAGATGCAGCCCCAGAGAATCGACTTCGGTCGCCAGCATTTTTTGCAACGAACTTACATTACCGTCGTGCTGCACCATCATCATTATGGTGAAACTGGCGCCCAAACGCATCATTGAGGTTTCACCCAAATGACAACCGCCTTCGAACAATGCGTGCGTAACATGAGCAACAAGGCCAGGGCGGTCTTTGCCGACCAGGGTGAGCATGTACCAGTGTTTAACCATAACGCCTTCCTTTTTTCAGGAGCCAGTTTCGAGTATCGAGGAGCGAGTATCCAGGAAAACTTGCAGCCCTCAGATTGCTGTTTTTTGTCTTTCCCTAGCTCCTAGCAACTAGACCCTCGCCCCTGCATTCCTAGTGCAGTGTCGAATGCGTAACATAAATTAGCGCTACACCCGCAGCAATCAATACAATCTGCTGTACCGTAGCACTGGCTTCCGCGCGCTTGTGCAGGCCGGGGATCAAATCTGCCACCGCAATGTAAATAAAACTCGAGGCGGCCACGGCCAACACATACGGCAACAAGTGTTGCAAATCGCCCAGGCTCCAATAGGCCAACAAGGCGCCCACAATTGTGGTTAGGCTGGACAATACATTAAACAGCAAAGCCTTTTTGCGACTAAACCCACTGTGTAACAACACCACAAAGTCGCCCACTTCCTGCGGAATTTCATGCGCGGCGATGGCCAGCGAAGTAACGATGCCCAGATGGATGTCTGTCATAAAGGCGGCCGCGATGAGCACGCCATCGACAAAGTTGTGCATGCCGTCACCGATCAGGATCATCCAACCAGCAGCATCTTTTTGGTGAGCATCATGATCATGCGGCGTGTGCGCTTCACAATGATCCGAGTGACAGTGTCGCCACAGCACCATTTTTTCCAGCAAGAAGAAGCTCAACAGCCCAAGCAACACAGCCAGAAAAATTGCATGAAAATCCTCAACCCCCGGCCCCGTCAGCGCATGCGGTAACAGCCCCAGAAAGGCTGCACCCAACAACGAGCCAATAGCAAAACTCACCAGATGCGGCACCAGAGTTTTGCGCGTGTGCTCAGGTAACAGTAAAAAGCTGGCGGCCACCAGCACACTGAGCACACCGCCCAGCAGGCTGAAAATGATAATCCATGTCAATAAACTCATAAGGGTTGGTTAATCCGATAATTTAGCCACACAGTGTACTCGAAGTGATTTGTGAAAGCCGGGTTTGTGAAATTCGGAAACTTATTGTTCATTTTGGCATTTTGTACACATCACCGCGATGCGCGATTTTGACAACTAAAATAATCAACTTCGAATCTTTTATTTCGTAAATGATACGATAGTTGCCCTGCCGCACTCGGTATCGCTCCTGATTCGAGAGCTTGATACAGCCATCGCCCCGCGGGTCTTCGCGCAACTGTTTGATGCAGTTTAGTATGCGTTTAACGTCTTTGTTGGGAATACTTCGCAGGTCTTTCGCAACGGACTTCTTGAATAAAAGGCTAAAGACAAGGTTAGAGCTTGTCATTCGCTTTCAGGTCTTCCAACAGCTCTTCGTAACTCAATATGGGTTCATTCACTCTTTGCGAAAAAGCATTCAGATCTTCCTGATCTTCGCGCAAGGACGCACGCACCGCTTCATTCACCACATCTGAAACAGACCGATGTGACATTGCCGCCTTGAGTCTGAGAGCCTGATGGATGTCCGCATCAAAATAAACCGTTGATCGCTTTGATAAATCGCTCATGTCGCCATATCTCCAACCCAGAGAATAGCGTCATAACGTTATAACGTCAATATGGATGGCCATCCTTGTGCGTGAACCACCACGTCCCGTCTGCCCGCTGCTGGGCCGCCAAATCATCATTAGGATATTCCACCTCATCGCCCACGGTACGATCCCCCACTTCGAGAAAAACCACCGGCCCGGACGAACGATTCACCAATTGACTCGCAATACCGCTGCTCGCCTTGAAACCCATGCAATCCCCCGGCTGCATCGGGTATTCATTGTCACCATGCAACAGCGTCACCGTACCTTCGAGAACATAAATGAACTCATCCTGTTTTGAATGATGGTGAAGCAGCGCAGAAATAGCGCCGGGTGCGAGTTGCGTTTGGTTGATACCAAAGTTACTCAGGCCAAAGTGATCGCCCAGTTTTCTTTTTTCACGGCCTTCGACAGAGGATGCTAAGGGTTCGGGATAGACTGTTTTTGTATCGGGTAATGGGATTGATTTAGCTGTGGTTGGTTTTTGTTTCATTGTTTATTGATCCGTCCTTCTGCATTCGTAGTAATACGTTTTGTTATTGCGCCCTTGGGCTGCTCCCTCTCCCCTTGAGGGGAGTACCCTCTGGGGCATAAAAGGGTTGGGGTGAGGGGTGAATGCTCGGAGGTTGTAACATGAACCCTCACCCCAGCCCTCTCCCAGTTTTGGGAGAGGGGACGGTTTGGCTGTTGTCCTTAACCCCTTCGATGCAGCTGAGCATCGCAGCCTTCATTGGGTTAAGCAAAAATTTATTTGGGCGAAGCGAGTTTATTTTTGCGCCAATGAAGTCGCGTAGCGACCCAATCGTAGGGTGGCCTTTTCTTTGGTTCCGTTTCTTTTGACCACTCAAAAAAAATGAACACGCAGCTTCCGCCAGGAAATAATTAAAACAACTGAATGATCAGCTGCCGAAGGTGCACATATCGTAATGATTGTTGGGGTTCACTTTGTTCACCCCAACCTACGAGCTATCCCTTTCTACTTTGTTAGACTTTTTCGTCAATTAATTCTTTTAATGTTGCGCAAAACTTGGCGAAGACGTACTTCCCGCTATCACTTATTAAACTGCCAGCTGAATTGAGAACACCCAGCCCCATTAAACCAGAAACGTAAATCATTTCATCTGAATTTCGGTCTACGGTTTTTATGTCAGACTCATTATCGCCTGTTCGAGAGCCAACCATAATAGTATATTCGTAGTTTTTGATAACAAAATCTAATTCACCAGCGGTCATATCGCATAAAGCGCGAGACACCTGAGCAGAAATCGTATGACTTAACTTTCCAGTGAGTTAACCCAACTTCCATAGCACGACGTAAAAAAACCTGCTTTGTCATCCTCAGTATTCTGCAAAACAGCCAATACAATTTCATTCATTAATTTGTATTGAGGATCAGTTAGAGTCTCTAACCTATGCCGGTGAGCTTTGAGTATAAGTTCAATTCGGTGAAGCTCTTTTTCTACACGGCCTCGATGGCGTCCTGCAGAAAGTGTTCCCGAGAGAACCGGCAACAATGCCGCTAGCGGCATTCCAGCTGAAGCGGCTATGGCTGCAAGCCCTCCCTTCGCAATCACACTACCGGTCAATTTTTCAAGAACTGATTATTTTTCAATAGTCATGCCACACATCCTACAGAACTTATTTTTACAATAGACTGTAACTAAGCGCCGCCCTTTTTAATGCTACATCTCAACCCAAACTAAACTAACCATCTGCCCCGTCACCCCACCCCACCGAAACGAATAAAAATCATCAGCCTCAGCAAAAGTACAATCATGTAAGGTGCAATAGTGTAGCGTACTGCACCCTTGGTGCCGGCTATTTTCACATGTCAGATAATTGATCTTCAACCAATTGCAGTTCTTCGGCCGTTGCCTTGGCAATGCCGGCAAGTACATCAGCGATTTCCAACTCAATCGCCTGATCATCTGAGTCGGCAGAGAGTCCCTTTTTGTAATCTTGTTCAATGGCCTCAAGCCGCTCGCGAAGTAAATCGCGCTGCTTCAGCAGCGCTGCTTTTTGGGGTGATATTTTTTCATTGCCACTGTTCATATTTTTCACCGTTGTGTTTTGTCTGCGTTAGTGGGAAGCCTTTTGCAATACATCTCTGTCAGTGTAAATCCACTTTCACATCTTTGCACGGCAGTCGCCGTGCGTCGATGAATACCCAATCACCCTGTAAAACAATCAGATAAAATCCCGACGAAAGTCGTGCGGTTATCGAAAACCACAGCAGGGCAGACCACCATCTTTTAGATTCGCATCACGTAATCTATGGGCTATCCTTTGAGGGTGAGTTACTGCTTAAAGTTAAACACGGGGGGCTTGAAATGGACAACACGTGGGTATTGGTAGCGAGTGCCAGTGAAGCACATTTGTACGCGACGGAAAGACTGGGGAGGGATATGTCCATCCTCAAGGATTTTACGCACCCGGAAAGTCGGCAAAAGGGATCCAGCCTTGCTTCAGACAGACCGGGAAGCCACCCGGGCAATGGTTCCAACATGGGCTCGATGGGCGACCCCGTGGATCCGAAGGCGTTCGAGGCGGAACGGTTTGCTGGCGAGCTCGCCGACGAACTGGATAAGGGGCGCACGACCAACGCTTATCGCCGTCTGGTGCTGGTGGCTGAGCCACACTTTCAGGGGCTGCTCAAGGCGCGTCTCAACGAACACACCCGTGCTCTGGTGGAGCACAGCATCAACAAGGATTTTACGAACGGTACGGCGCGTGAATTACCTGAACGCTTGAAAGGCTGCCTATAGCCATTTGCCATTGGAGTGGCAGGTAACGCGGTGTATTGCATCTTCAGGGTTGCGATATTGTTCTTGTTTGCCATGGCCTGCTGCCTAAAACCGGTCGCCGGGGCTGACCTGGCGACGGAAGGGGCGGCAATGTTGGCTTAATCCCCACCCTCAATCCAGATCAAACTCGCCATCCGTCCGGTTTTTCCATCGCGCCGAAACGAATAATAATCATCAGCCTCAGTAAGCGTACAACGCCCCCCACCATAAAGCGCATTCACTCCCACAGCAGCCAACCGCTGCCGAGCCAATTGATAAATATCCGCAAGCCACTTTTTCTCGTTAGTTTCTGATTGCACAGCAACAAAGGCTTCGGCTGCCGCCGAGTCAACATCGCAAGGTGAATGTCCCCCTTGGGGACAGAGAGGGTGCCCTGGGGCACAAAAAGCCTGCCGTACTTCCTCCCCCACTTCAAAAGCCTGCGGCCCAATAGCTGGTCCCATCCAAACAAGCAGGTCTTCGGATGATGCACTGAATGTTGCGACAGTTTCTTCCAATACACCCGCAGCCAAACCCCGCCATCCTGCATGCGCGGCGGCGACCTGCGTTCCAGCACGGTCACAAAACAGGACGGGCAAACAATCGGCGGTGAGTACTGCACACACCGAATTCGCTCTGCGGGTGGTGCTGGCATCCGCTTCTGGCAGCCCGCTCGGCTCGCTATCGAGATCGACCATGGTGGTGCCGTGTACCTGGCTGAGCCAGTGCGGTTCGCTGGGCAGTGCGAGCATTTCCACCAGCGTCCGCCGATTAGCGGCGACGTGCTCCGCGTGATCACCCACATGGCCGCCGAGGTTGAGGCTGTCAAACGGTGGCTGGCTAACACCGCCGTGTCGGGTGGTAGTGGCGGCGCGTACCCCGGCGGGCGCAGGCCAGTCCGGGGTGATGAAGCGCATCATATTTTAGTTGTAGGGTGGGCATTGCCCACCAGCAGGGTTTGTATAGTCCATAATTGGTGGGCAGTGCCTTTATGCCCCAGAGGGTACACCCTACGTTTTGGAGGCACGTTCTTGATCCTCGCGACAGGCGGCAAGCAACTGCTGCATGTCTTCCGGCAGCGGAACCTCCCAGCTCACCTCTTCACCACTGAGCGGATGCACAAACCCCAGACTCGCGGCATGCAGGGCCTGTCGCTTGAAGTTGCGCAGGGCTTTGTCCAACTCTGGTGTGGCACCGGGTGGAATACGCAAGCGGCCACTGTAGGCCGGATCGCCCACCAGCGGGTAGTTAATATGTGCCATGTGCACGCGAATTTGGTGGGTACGACCGGTCTCCAGTTTGACGTTCACCAGCGTGTGAGCGCGAAAACGCTCGGCCACGCGATAGTGGGTGATGGCCTCTTTGCCACTGGATGAGCCTTCGATAGTGACCACCGCCTGCCGGGTGCGATTGACGGGATGACGGCCGATGGGCGCATCAATGGTGCCACCGGCCGTCATCACGCCCATGGCCAGGGCTTGGTAATGGCGGTCAAAGGCGCGGGCCTGCAGCTGATCCACCAAACTCTTTTGCGCCACCAGGTTACGCGCCACGACTAACAAGCCGCTGGTGTCTTTGTCGATGCGGTGCACAATACCGGCGCGGGGTACGGATTCCAGCTCCGGGGCGTGGTGCAACAGGGCATTGCTCAAGGTGCTGTGCTGGTTGCCGGCACCGGGGTGCACCACCAACCCGGCAGGTTTGTTGATGACGATAATCGCCTCGTCTTCAAAAACGATATCCAGCGGCAGGGACTGGGCGACCCAGTGGGTTTCCTCCACCAGTTCTACGGTGAGCACCACCTGCTCGCCGCCGTGCACCACATCCCGCGGGCGCAGTTGTTTGCCGTCTACGGTGACGTGGCCGTCTTTGATCCAGCGTTGCAGGCGGGCTCGGGAATAATCGGGGAACAAACTGGCCAGGGCCTGATCCAAGCGTGCGCCGGCAAGGTGTTCGGGGATTTCTGCATTGAGTTGTTGGGAAGTCATATGTTGGGATTCAGCCATGGAATGGTCTTTCTCTCTGTGTACCGAGGCCGCTATAATAGCGCGATTCGCGGCGTCCGAACGGTGGTTCGTCGCTTTTTACCCACGTTGAGATTTTTATCCATGCCTTATTTGTCCCAAGCCCATCCATCCAAGCAACCCGTATCTGCAAAATGGTGGTACACCATCCTTGCCATTGCGGTCCTGGCGCTGAGTGCCTGCGCTTCTGACCCGGACAAAGAAGATGACTCCAGCAAATGGAGCGCTGAAAAACTTTTCAAAGAAGCCAAAATGGCTTTGGAAGCGGAAGACTACGAAGTCGCCATCGAAAACTACGAAACCCTGGAAGCCAAATATCCCTTTGGCCGCTACGCCGAACAGGCGCAACTGGATACGGCCTATGCCTATTTCAAATTTGACGAGCCGGACACCGCTATTTCTGCTGCCGACCGTTTCATTAAACTGCACCCGCGCCATCGCAATGTGGACTACGCCTATTATTTACGGGGGTTGGCCAGTGGCGGCAAGAATGATAATCCGTTAAATTTCCTGGAAGAACAGGATGCCAGTTTGCGTGACCCCAGTTCCACGCAAAAATCTTATAATTATTTTGCCGAGCTAGTGAAAAAATTTCCAGAAAGTCGCTACACCAATGACGCCTTAAAACGCATGGGGCATTTGCGGAATACGCTGGCCATGCATGAAATCAATGTGGCTAACTATTATGCAAAACGCGGCGCTTACCTTGCTGTGGCGAATCGCGCCAAGTATGTCATCAGCAACTTTCCGCGCACCCCCGCCTCGCGTCTGGCACTGCAATTATTAGTGGATGCCTACAAACACCTTAAAATGGATGACTTGGCCGCAGATGCACAGCGCGTGCTGGACTTAAATCCTCCGATCAAAGAAAAAATATCACTGCTGTCCCGTTAACACCGTAATCGTCATACCGGCGCAGGCCGGTATCCAGGAAGTCGTTGAACCAAAAGTAGGCGCTCTTAGGCGACTACTGGATTCCGGCCTTCGCCGGAATGCCCAAAACGTTTCACGGGGCAGGCTCTGACGGAAAGAGGTTGCCAATGTTCATGTCACTAAAGCCACTGAACAGCCAATATCCAAAATACGTCGCCAATTGTAGCAAAACTCGCTTTAAGTTAACGGGACAGCAGTGAAAAAATATAACAAAAAACCCGCCACAGTTTCCTGATGGCGGGTTTTGTTTCTGCTCACGCAGTTGTTTGCGTTTATTGTTTACCTTTATTGTTAAATCACAGTTGTTGAATTACTGCTGCCGAATAATCACTACAGCGCATCGCTATCCTGTTCACCGGTACGAATACGCACCGTCTTTTCCACCGGGCTGACAAAGATTTTGCCATCGCCAATTTTGCCGGTACGCGCTGCATTGGTAATGGCTTCGATACAAGCATCCACACGGTCTACTGCGACCACTATTTCCAGTTTAACTTTCGGCAAAAAATCCACCACATATTCCGCACCGCGATAAAGTTCTGTGTGTCCCTTCTGACGGCCAAAGCCTTTGACCTCGATCACCGTCATGCCCGTCACGTCAATTTCTGACAGTGCTTCCCGCACATCATCCAGTTTAAACGGCTTAATCACTGCTTCAATTTTTTTCATAATTAGTACTCTCCATTGCTGCTGGCAATTCGTTTAATTCACGATGATTACTCTCGATCATACCCGGAGGTTATCGGATATCGGCGGTCACGTCCAAAGGCGCGTTGGGAAATGCGGACTCCGGGCGGTGCCTGACGGCGCTTGTATTCATTGCGGTTTACTAGACCGATGACCCGCTGCACTATTTTGACATCATACCCTGCGGCGACAATCTCGTCAGCACACTGATCCTGCTCGATGTACATTTCCAGAATTGGATCCAGCACTTCGTAAGGTGGCAGGCTGTCGGTGTCTTTCTGATCTTCCGCAAGTTCCGCGGAAGGCGGACGATCAATCACCCGCTGCGGAATCGCCGGGGAAAGCTTATTGCGCATGTTGTTACGATAGTTCGATAACGCAAACACGAGCATTTTTGGCACGTCTTTGAGCACCGCAAAACCTCCCGCCATATCGCCGTAAAGGGTGGCATAACCCACGGACATTTCACTTTTGTTGCCCGTCGTAATCACTACCTTGTGATTTTTATTGGACAGCGCCATGAGCAACACACCCCGGCAGCGTGCTTGAATATTTTCTTCTGTGGTATCTGGCACAGCGCCAGCGAAGGGTTCGGCCAGCAAATCAAGAAAGGCATTAAAAGGTGATTCAATGGGTAAAACCAAATGCTTAACGCCGAGCAGATCCGCCTGCGCTTGCGCATCCTCCACACTCATGTCCAGGGTGTAACGCGAAGGCATCATCACCGCTTCTACTCGATCAGCACCAATGGCATCCACGGTAATCGCCAGCGTCAACGCCGAGTCAATGCCGCCGGACAAACCAATGAGCGCACCGGGAAAGCCATTTTTTTCAATGTAATCCCGTAAGCCTAAAACTAATGCCTTGTAGACGTTCTCCAGCTCATCCTCCGTAGCGGCAATGTCGCCGGGTTGCGGCTCAACAGAACCATCATCGGCCACCTCGAACATCACCGGATACACCCCTTCTGCGAAGGCAGGCGCACGCTGACTGACTTTTCCCTCCGCATTCATCACCATGGATGCACCGTCAAACACCAGCTCGTCCTGCCCGCCCACCAGGTTGACGTACACCACCGGCAGACCCGCTTCCTGCACGCGCTTTTCCAACTCACCTTTGCGCTCATCCGCTTTTTCGCGATGAAATGGCGAGGCGTTTAAATTAAGAATGAGCTTCGCACCAGCCTGTTTGGCTTTTAATACGGGCACTGTGTACCAGATGTCCTCACAAATAGTGAGTCCCACTGGCACCCCGGCAATCTCCACCACACAGGGTTCATCGCCTGCGGAAAAATAACGTTTTTCATCGAACACATTGTAATTGGGCAAATGGCATTTGTGATAGGTAGCAATACGTTTTCCATCACGCAGCACGGTTGCTGCATTGAACAAATCGCCATCGGTTTGTTCGGGGAAACCCACGATGACATCAATACCCGTGACTTTCGATTGAATCGTTTCCAGCGCCAGGCTCACGGCACGATTTAAACCCGGACGTAATAACAAATCTTCCGGTGGGTAACCGGTAAGCGTCAGTTCGGGAAACAGAATCGCATCGGCCTGCATGTCAGCATGCGCGCGTAACGCGGCATCGATGACTTTTGTGGCATTACCAGAGATGTCGCCCACCAGGAAATTGAGTTGGGCGATGACGATGCACAGACGTTGGGGCATAAAATGAAAAATCCTAAAAAAGTTTAGTGGTCGTCGGTTTGGCGGATGCCGGAATACAGAGAACGATTAAAGTTCCTGGATCCCGGCCTACGCCGGGATGACAACATAATGTAGATTAAACGCAGGTTAACCGTTAAAAAATTCCATCATGCGCGCGCCCATTTCTGCAGGCGAGCGCGCAACTGACACACCCGCCGCATCCAATGCAGTAAATTTATCCTTGGCCGTACCCTTGCCGCCGGAAATAATGGCTCCCGCATGTCCCATGCGTTTTCCCGGCGGCGCGGTAACGCCCGCGATGTAACCCACTACCGGTTTTTTCACATGCCTATTGATATATTCAGCGGCTTCTTCTTCGGCGCTGCCGCCAATCTCACCCACCATAATGATGCCTTTGGTTTGCTTATCCTGCTCAAACAATTCCAGGCAATCGATAAAGTTGGTGCCTTGAATCGGGTCACCGCCAACGCCCACGCAAGTGCTTTGGCCCAAACCATTC
>CAZXZI010000049.1:0-19152 GCA_964645165.1 uncultured Ectothiorhodospiraceae bacterium | reverse complement strand
GGCCGATTTCAACTCCTTCGGATCACGGCGCGGCAATCACGAGGTCATGATGCGCGGCACCTTCGCCAACATCCGGCTGCGCAATCAACTCGCGCCCGGCACCGAGGGTGGCTGGACCCGTCATCAACCATCGGGCGACGTCATGAGCATTTACGATGCCGCGGTACGCTACCGCGAACAGGGCGTGCCGCTGGTGGTGCTCGCCGGGACCGAATACGGGACCGGATCCTCCCGCGACTGGGCCGCCAAGGGAACCCTGCTGCTCGGCGTCAAGGCCGTGATTACCTGCTCCTTCGAGCGCATCCATCGCTCCAACCTGGTCGGCATGGGCGTTTTGCCGCTGCAGTTCAGGGACGGCGAGAACGCCGCGACGCTGGGCCTGACGGGATTGGAAACCTACGACTTCGGCGACCTGCAAGACGGAGCCAAAGAGATCACGGTGACCGCCACCGCGGCGGACGGCAGCCGCCGCGAGTTCGTGGCCACCGTCCGTATCGACACGCCGATGGAATGGGACTACTACCGGCATGGCGGCATTCTCCAGTACGTCGTGCGCACTAGCTCAATGCCGGCGTGTTTAAGCAGCGGCAAGGTTTCTTTGTAGATGCGGCCCTTGGAAAGGGCGATGATCAGGCGGTTGTTTTTACTCATTTCTGGCACGTTTCAAGGTAGGGTGGGTATTGCCCACCGGATTCATTTCAAACCATTGCATGGTGGGCGGTGCCCACCCTACGACTATCTTAATTCGGCACACGACGAATGGTCGCGCCCAGTTGCTGCAACTTCTCTTCGATGCGCTCGTAACCGCGATCGATGTGATAAATGCGGTTCACTTCGGTCTCGCCCTTCGCCACCAGTCCGGCCAGCACCAGGCTTGCCGAGGCGCGTAGATCCGTAGCCATCACCGGTGCCGCGGTCAACCCCTCGCAACCCGTGATGATGGCGGTATTACCTTCCAGGCGCACTTCGGCTCCCATGCGTTCCAGCTCCTGCACGTGCATAAAGCGGTTTTCAAACACGGTCTCGCGAATGGTGCTGGTGCCCTCAGCCACCGCATTGAGTGCGGTGAATTGCGCCTGCATGTCCGTGGGAAATGCCGGGTACGGCGCGGTGTGCACATCTACCGCTTTGGGACGTTTATCGCGCATGTCCAGGCTAATCCAGTCTTCCCCGGTTTCAATTTCAGCCCCGGCATCACGCAACTTGGCCAGCACCGCATCGAGGATTTCCGGGCAGGTGTCTTTGACCGTGATGCGTCCGCCGGTAATCGCAGCGGCCACCAGGTAGGTACCGGTTTCAATGCGATCAGGCAGCACGTCGTAGCGTACGCCATTGAGTTTTTCCACGCCTTCGATGGTGATGGCGGACGTGCCCGCACCGGTGATCTTCGCGCCCATTTTAATCAGACAATTAGCCAGATCCACTACCTCCGGCTCGCGTGCGGCATTTTCCAAAATCGTAGTGCCATCCGCCAGCGCAGCGGCCATCATCAGATTTTCGGTACCGGTAACAGTGACGATATCCAGCACGATGGTCGCACCTTTGAGGCGCTTTGCCTTGGCCTTGATGTAGCCATTTTCCACGGTGATGTCCGCGCCCATGGCCTCAAGGCCCTGAATGTGCAGATTCACCGGTCGCGCGCCGATGGCACACCCCCCCGGCAGGGAGACTTCCGCTTCACCGAAACGCGCCAGCATGGGCCCCAGCACCAGAATCGAAGCGCGCATGGTCTTCACTAACTCATAGGGTGCGGAAAACTGTTTGATGGTGGAGGCATCCGTCTCGATTGCCAGCTTTTCATCGATCACCAGGGTGATGCCCATGGCACCCAACAGCTCCATGGTGGTGGTCACATCCTGCAGATGCGGCACATTACCCACGGTCATCGGGCCGTCGGCCATCAACGTAGCGCAAAGCACCGGCAGGGCGGCATTTTTCGCCCCGGAAATGCGAATCGTGCCATCCAGCGTGGCACCGCCAGTAATGATCAATTTATCCATAATTCAAATACTCAATGTGGCCGAATTAAGCCACTGTCAAAAACGAAAAAACCACCCGGATGCAACAGGGTGGCCAGTGTTGCTTGTTTCATATTATCCCCGTGCAGGCCATTAAAAGAATCTTTGGCGAAAACAAGGCCCGACAAAAAATGCCGAAAATGTGGAGTTTACACGGCGCAAGCGTGCACGTTGAGCCATCCTTTAACGCCGAATCCCGCCGTCAGCGGCTTTTTCAATACCCTGCTAACCGGCGCCCACTTGTAGTTTGCTGGCTTTCGCCCACTCCGCCGGGGTATGCGCCTTGATAGTAAAAGCATGCAGTTCACCGCTGGTGATAGGCTCATTAACCGTGGCGTAAACCATTTTTTGCTTCGCCACCAATGACTTGCCTTCGAAGGCATCGGAAATCACCAGCGCCTGGAAATGGCTGCCATCACCGGTTACGGTAACTTGTGCGCCGGGCAAACCGGCCTCGATCAGGGCTTGGACTTCACTGGTTTCCATCATCAATATCCGGCTCAATAACGCGTTGATTGGAGTGTGATTCCACCCCCAAGAATGAAACGCGTAGGATACCGCTTAGCTGCGGATTTTGTAACCCTTCTGCAGCATCAGCAAGGCGATACCACTGAGCGCTATCAGGAACGCCAGCGTCACCCACAGGCTCAACATCGGGTCTGCATCCGACTGCCCAAAAAAGCCGAACCGGAAACCATCGATGAGGTAAAAGAAGGGGTTGAACTGAGACACGGTCTGCCACACCCCCGGCAGGGAGTGAATGGAATAAAACACGCCACTTAAAAACGACAGAGGCAGGATGAAAAAATTCTGAAACCCGGCCAACTGGTCAAATTTTTCCGCCCACACCCCGGCAATCAAGCCCATCACTCCCAGCGTTGCGCTGCCCAGCACGGCGAACACCAGCACCGCCCAGCCGGCCTGTAGCGGTAAATCCACAAACAGGATCGCCACCAGGTACACCGCCAACGCCACCATAATGCCGCGCATCACCGCAGCCGCGGTAAAGGCGATAAAAAACTCAAAACTAGAAATAGGCGACAGCAAAACAAACACTAAATTACCCATCATCTTCGATTGAATCAGGCTCGACGAACTATTGGCAAAGGCATTTTGGATAATCGACATCATCATCAAGCCGGGAATCAAAAAAGCCGAATAGGTTACGCCTTGGTAAACTTCTACATTGCCTTCCAGCGCCTGACCAAATACCAGCAGGTACAACAAGGCCGTCACCACCGGTGTCAGCACCGTCTGCACAAATACCTTCATGAAACGCCACACTTCTTTGGCGAACAGGGTGTAAACGCCGCGCAGGCGTGAGCCGCTCATGCCTGCGCCTTTTCTGTTGATTGATGATTGCCAGTGAGTCCCAAAAACACTTCTTCCAACCCGGCATCTTCCGTCCGTAAATCAGTGATGTCGATGCCCACTTTCTGCAAAGCGCGCAGCACATCGCCAATCTTGTTCTCTGTTTTGTGCAGACGTAACGATAAGTTATTGTCCTGAGTTTCTATCACCAAGGCCTGAAGATTTTCCGGTAGAGTGAAATCTGTTTGCGCCAGAGTGAGCTTCAACGTGCGATACGGGCAACGCGCCAGCAAGGCCGTTTTACTTTCCTGCGCAACGACTTGGCCCTGATTAAGAATCGCAATCTCTTCACACAGTGCCTCGGCCTCTTCCAGATAATGGGTGGTCAGCAAAATCGTGCGGCCGTCAGCGTGCATCCGCCGGGTGAAATGCCATAGCGCCTGACGCAACTCCACATCCACCCCCGCAGTGGGCTCGTCCAGCACCACCACTTCCGGTTTGTGCACCAGTGCCTGGGCAATCAACACGCGACGTTTCATGCCGCCGGAAAGATCGTGCAAGTTGGTATCGGCCTTGTCAGAAAGACTCAATGTTTCGATAAGCTCGTCGATCCACGGTTGGTTTTCCGGACCGTGGCCAAAAAAACCAGACTGCAACTTAAGCATTTCGCGCACGGTAAAAAAGGGATCGTAAACCAGCTCCTGTGGTACTACGCCCAATGCCTGCCGTGCATTACGATAGGCACTCACCACATCGTTGCCCATCACACTCACCGTTCCCGCATCGGCCTGCATCAAACCTGACATGATATTAATCAGAGTTGATTTGCCCGCACCGTTGGGTCCCAGCAGGCCAAAAAAACTGCCGCGGGGGATTTCCATCGACACGTCATTAAGAGCATGCAAATTACCGAAGTGCTTGTGCACTCCATTAATCGTCACGGCATTGTTCATATTATTTGAGGGCGAGCAACTCATCGACGCCACTGAGCCGTGCGATGGCCAGCATTTGCGAAGGCATATTTTTGAAGTGAATGGTGTGTTGTTGTCGACGTGCCACCCGCTGCCATTCAATCAACAGGGCAACTCCGGCGCTATCGGCGCGTTCAATACCCTGCAAGTCGACGGTGATGTCACTACGAATATCACGCAGATCATTTTGCGCGAGCAATGCAGGCACCGTGGCCATGCTTAACTCGCCGGACACGCGCAATTCTCCGTCAGCGGATTTGTTGAGCTCTGCATGCAGCGTTGTGTCAGCCATTATTTTGCAGCGTCAACCACGGTGGCCGGCTTGTTGCGATCAGCCAGCTTTGCAATCAACTTGTCCAGACCATCCTTGCGAATTTCCTTGGCAAACGAGGTACGGTAGTTAGCCACCAAGCTAATTCCGTCCACACTCACATCGTATACCTTCCAGGCATCATTCTTGAGATGCATTTTATAATTGATGGGAATGGGGAAACCGGCGGACTGCTGGATCTCGGTGCGCACGGTGGCTTTTTTGCCGCCTTTCTTTTGACGCACAGCCAGCATGTCGATCTGTTTGTCGTAATTATCATTCAATGCCTTGGCATAAGTGCGCACCAGCAAAGTACGAAACTCTTTGGCGAATCGTGTTTTTTCATCGGCCTTGGCTTTGCGCCAGTACTTGCCTAACACCCAGCTGGACATGCGTTCAAAATCAAAATGCGGCGCGACGATGGTGTCGACTATTTCCAGCAGGTGGTTTGGGTCGGCCTTGATCTTGTCCTGATCCGTGCGCAGCACGCTGATAATTTTGTCTGTAGTCTCCTGCACCAATGCCTGCGGCTCCTGTATCGCCAGTGCCGGGCCGCTCAACAACAACGTCAGCAACAATGTCAGCAACAATAACCAGCTATTTTTTTTCAGCATGCCTGTCATTTAAATTCTCCCGTCACGACTTGCAGTTTTGCCACATTCAAATTGTAATCGTTGACTGTTTTTAGGTAGTCACTGTAGGCCTGAATATACCCCAGAAAGGCGCTAATCACTTTATCGGCCTGTTCCACGCCCGCTTCAAAATCCGCATAGCTGCTGATCATCCAACGCCGTCCGCTGTGACTTCCCTCGAACAACTTTTGTACCATTTCATGCTGGGCATGCACGGTGTGATATTGCTCGGCCACCTGAAAAGGAATGCCGCGTTGGGCAAAGGCCTGCAGCGCCACGGTGGATTCCATTTCCGAACGCGCCTGTGCCACCTGTGCCGGTTGACGACCACTGGCCCACTCCCATTTCAGGCCTAGAATCGGCGTTGCCCCGGCGCTGTTAAACGGGTCATACGCGCTGACGCTGGTGAGGTCTTCACGCAACGGACTGTAAGAAATCACCCCTGCCAAGCCAGTGTACAAATTTGGATTGGATTCACTCTTTTTCGCCAACATCCATTCGCGTCGCGCCTGCAATCCAGCCGCCAGTTGACGCATCTCGGGACGCTGCACCAACGCTTTTGCTTGCAGCGTTTTTAAGTCGCCCTCGGGCAGGTCGACGGGACGCAGGCGCTTATCGGCCAGCTCCAGTGAGTCGCCCGGGGCGACACCGGTCAACAAGTGCAGCCCCGCCAGGGCAATACGCTCAAAGCCAGTGGCCTCGGCAATGTATCGCTGCAACAGGGCAACACCTGTTTGCAACGCGTATAAATCCGATTGTTTTGCTTCACCTTCACCGGAGTCCAACCAGCCCTCTACCAACTCCACGGCGGCATCCAATTTTTTTGCAGAGTCTTCTAACAACAAACGCGTATCTTTGGCGGCGAGGTAACCGTTGTAGGCGCGGGTTACCTCCAGCAGCGTCTTGCCTCTTTGAATCGCCACGTCTCCCTGCTTAACCTGAATATTGCCCGCCGCAGCCTTGGAATAATGTTTGATCTTGCCAAAAGTATGCAGCGGCTTAATGAAGGAAAAATCCACGTAATACCAGGGCGAAAGACCGTTGATATCAAAAGCATTGTCGGGAATGCCCACGGCTTTTTTGCCCGAGCTGTCGGTAGTTTCAAACAGTCCGCCGCGCAAAGTGGGCGCAAAACCGACAAAGCTATTAACGCTAAACAACCAGTCGTCGGCACCTCGCGCCTCGGCCAGCAGGCCTCGCGCTGCCTCTACCAGTTTTTCTTTTTCATTGATGCGCGCATCGGTTTTCAAGGCGCGCTCGATGGATTGCGGCAAATCCAACACCACAGTTTCGGCCTGCGCCGTGCCCAGCGCAAACATCAAAATAATTGTGAAAATAAGAAGGCGCATTGGTGGTTATTTTCTGCTTATTTTTTGTCTGCCTGACTCACCAGAAACTGGCCGATGATTTGTTCCAGCACGATAGCCGATTGGGTCAACTCCAGTTCACTGCCCTGTTTGAGCACCGCTTCCGCGCCACCCGCTTCCAGACCGATGTATTGCTCACCCAGCAGGCCGGCGGTAAAAATACTCGCGCTGCTGTCTTCGGGAATGTTGTCGTACCGATTCTGGATATTCAACGTTACCACTGCCTCGTAGGTTTGCTTGTCAAAACCAATATTCGCGACTCTGCCCACCACGACTCCAGCCATGGTCACCGGTGAGCGCACCTTGAGGCCGCCGATATTTTCAAAGTTGGCTTTGACTTCATATCCTTCGGTCTCGGTAAAGGCGCTGATGTTACTCACCTTCATGGACAACATCAGCAATGCTGCCATGCCTGCGATGACAAACAGGCCCACCCAGATTTGTACTGATCTTGAATGCATCATTGATCTTTCTCCAACCGTTTTAACAACGAATCATAAAATCCAACACGAAGGCGCAAAGTATTATTTTTCAATACTTCCCCGCATTCTTTTTTCCATTATGCCCTGGGTTGATATTTTCCAAGCTCAACCAAACATCAGTGCGGTCAATACGAAGTCCAGTCCCAGCACCGCCAGCGAACCATGCACCACGGTGTTGGTGGTGGCACGGCCCACGCCTTCCGACGTGGGCACGGCATCGTAACCTTCAAACACCGCAATCCAGGTAACCACAAAACCAAACACCAGACTTTTAATCACGCCGTTGAAAATATCTTCGTGCAAATCCACCTTGGCCTGCATTTGTGACCAAAAGGCACCGTCGTCCACGCCCAGTAGTGCCACCGCCACAAAATACCCGCCGATCACCCCCAGCGCACTAAAAATAGCCGCCAATAAAGGCATGGCCAAAATGCCTGCCATAAATCGTGGCGCGACGATGCGATGCAATGGATCCACCGCCATCATTTCCATGGCCGATAATTGCTCGGTGGCTTTCATCAATCCAATTTCGGCGGTGAGCGCGGAACCCGCGCGTCCGGCGAACAACAATCCTGCTACCACTGGCCCCAGTTCGCGCACCAATGATAATGCCACCATCACACCGAGGGATTCGGTGGCGCCAAAATCCACCAACGTGTTGTAGCCCTGCAATGCCAGCACCATGCCCACGAATAAACCTGCAACAGCGATGATCAGCAGTGATAACACACCGACGGAAAAAAGTTGTTTGATTACCAGCCCGAAGCGTGGCAACAACGCTGGGAAGCCACCCAGCACATGCAACAAAAACAGGTTACCGCGCCCCATGCGTTCGGCAATACCCAGTGTGGTGGCGCCCAATTTTTGCAGAAGATCCAACATTAAGTAGCGCCTCCATCTGAGTCGCCCAGCAGGTCATCAGCATAATCTGCTGCCGGAAAATGAAATGGCACCGGGCCGTCACTTTTACCCTGGATAAATTGCTGTACCCAGGGCGAAGTGGACTGCCGCAAGGTATCCGGTGTGCCGTGCTCCACCACTTTGCCCTCGGAAATCACGTACACATAATCGGCGATGGAGAAACTCTCCTGCACGTCGTGAGAGACGACCACCGAGGTTAGCCCCAGCGCATCGGTGAGCGTGCGTAGCAGGGTGACCAGTACGCCCATGGAAATGGGGTCCTGCCCGGTGAAGGGTTCATCGTACATAATCATCATCGGATCCAACGCAATGGCACGTGCCAACGCCACCCGACGCGACATACCACCGGACAGCTCACTGGGCATTAAGTCCCGCGCGCCACGCAGACCCACGGCCTGGAGTTTCATTAACACCAGATCGCGAATCAGAGTCTCGGTGAGCCCGGTGTGCTCTCGCATCGGAAAGGCGACGTTATCAAACACATTCAAATCGGTGAGCAACGCGCCGTTCTGAAACAACATGCCCATGCGCTTGCGCAATTCATAAAGCTGCCTGTAACCGAGATCGGGTACGGATTCTCCGTCCACGTGCACCGTGCCTTGATTAGGATGCAGCTGCCCGCCGATCAAGCGCAGCAAGGTCGTTTTACCGGTGCCGCTGGGACCCATGATGGCAGTGAGCTTGCCGCGATGAATATCGATATCCATTCCATCAAAAATGTTGCGTTCACCACGCCGGTAGACGAGGTCACGAATTCGCACCAGTGGCTCATTATTGGGCAGCTCAGCAGAACTCACTGGATCAGGGGAAGAAGTTTCAGGCATAACCATGGGCTGTAATTATTGTTGTAACCATTTGTTATTGTTTTGTCTGTTGAACTCTGACGTTCTTACTGTACAAATTGTTACTGTACAAGTTGTTACCGTACGAACTATTACCGTACGAGCGATTACCGTGCAAATGGTTCAAATGTCCGGAATCACCAGCATATCGCCGATCATCATCGCCGCACGTAAAGAGTCCGGCTCTGCTGATTCCTGTTCTACCAGCAGCAGCACCTTGCGTTTATCACTGCTCTGGTTATCACAGCGCAGACAGGCTTCAATGGTCTCACGCCACTCCCGAGGTGTGTAGTGATTATTACCCGTTACTCGCGCCACCGCTAAGCCGCCACCACGCCAACCTGGCTCGCCGTCCCTGGCATTCCAGCCCAGTTCGACGCGATGCTGCATGAGCAAGTCCCGGCCGCTATCACTGATTCTTATGCCTTCCGGCAACAACACACACACCGGCGCCAGCACCGTGGCGGCATCCAGGCTGGAGGCAATCATCGCCAGATCGGCGTCCACCTTAAGTGGGCGCAGCAGGATGCCCTTCAAATGCTCGCCCAGGGGCTCGGCCGCCTGAGCAAACTTTACCCAATCGACGAACAAATCCTCCACTTCCAGATAAAACTCGAAGTCCTCGCTGGTGTCGCCCACCCAACGCTCCACCTCTAGCGGATCCACGTCGGCAAATTCCGTCGCTGGTACCACTACCGCACGGAATTCGTTGCTGTAATAAGACAGCTGCCAATCTTCGGGCAAATCCTCGGGGTAAAAACCCTCACACCAGGCGGGATGCGCCCAGCCGCAAGCGGCCACGATGATGTCGGTGTGTGATTTTGTCATGGGCAAATATTACAGGTTCTATTAATGCATTGCTGACGTATAGCATCGGACTTCGGTGCAAGGTATCTCAGACAAGAGCGGCAGCCCGCGACAAAATATGAGCAAAATCCACTATCATTGCCCGCATGGCCGACATCTTACCTTTCAAGCGACGCAAACCCAGCGAGATCCACAAAGGCAAAACGCTGTGCAAAAGTGGTTTCCACAAATGGGAGATTTCCAAAGACAAGCAATTTGACAGTCGGCAGGGCAAGCTGGTGACGCTGTATGTTTGCGCGCGCTGCGGAGTAATTAAGAGCAAAAACCTGTGAGCTCCATTCCCGGTTTCTTTTTAGCCGTCGGTTAATCGATCCAGCGAATCTCCCGCGCGGTGTATTCGCCAATCAACTCCTCACCCAAATCACGTGCCTGACGCATTGTTGTCTGTGTCAGCGGCACTCGCCCGGCCATAATTTCAGCATAGTCCTGAGGCAAAACCGGCTCTTTGTCAGGCTCCGCGTAGCCGATGGGGAAAATGGGCTGATTCGTCTGCGGATCATATTTGTCGGAGGCGCCCACGGTGTGCAGCAACTCATGAGCGATGACAATATTATTGCCCGCGTCCTGACGCGGTGAGGCAAAGGCGTGCACCACCCCCAGCAACCCTTTCTGTAAACCCAACGAATGCGCCACGCGTGGATTGAGTTTGGGATCGTTGTAGAGCACAAAAATCTGCACGTTGGCCGGCGGCCCCTGCTTGCGCCCCACCTGCCAGGCCCACCAGCGGATTTTCAAGCTCCACCACATCACACCGAGCACGTTGCGATTTTTTGGCGGCGCAGGTGGAAACTCCTTCAGCACCGACCCCAGCACAATATCCACCGGCTGCTTCAACGCCAGCCCAAAGTGCTCCGCCTCATCGGCAAAAAAAGCTTCGATGTCGTCAAAGGTTTCCAGCGACAGGTTTTCAATGTACGCCGCCGACTGCGCGCTGCCGTCGCCATTGATGGGATAAATCGCCACCACTAACGGCCGTTCCCAGCTGGTGCTGCGCATCTGGGTCAGCCAGGTGCTGGCCGCTACGAGAAATAAAACCAGCAGCAAAAACAGGATGCGCAGTTGTTTGAAGGTGCTCAACTTACTGTCACTAACAGCGCCGCTACCGACGGAATAACCAGAACAACAGCGACAACACCAGGCTGACGATGAGCGAGGTCATCAGTGGAAAATAGATGCGACTGTTCTCGCGCTCGATGACGATGTCGCCCGGCAAACGCCCCAGCCCCAGCTTGCTCAGCCACGGCCACAACAGACCCACCACCACAAGAATGATGCCGAGGGTTATAAGCAGGCGAGGCATGCTCACTAATCAAGTGAGGGTTTTAACGCCGTCAGGGGTACCCAGCAGCAATACGTCGGCGGGACGTACCGCGAACATGCCGTTAGTCACTATACCAACGATACCGTTCAGCTGATTTTCCAGCTCCACCGGATTCATGATTCGCAGGTTATGCACATCCAAAATCACGTTGCCGTTGTCAGTAACAAAACCTTCGCGATAAGCGGGCTGACCACCCAGTTTGACGATTTCACGCGCGACATAAGATCGCGCCATGGGGATCACCTCGATAGGCAGCGGAAACTCACCCATGATATCCACCAGCTTGGATTCGTCGGCAATACACACAAATTGCCGGGACACCGCAGCAACAATCTTCTCGCGTGTCAACGCACCGCCACCGCCCTTCATCAGGTGCAGATACTTATTGGATTCGTCAGCGCCATCAACATAAACGTCGATGCTGTCCACCATGTTGAGGTCTTCCACCGGGATGCCGTGACCTTTCAGTCGCTCCGCACTCGCTTCTGAACTGGCCACTGTGGTTTCGATCTGGCCCTTAATGGTCGCCAGCTCGTCGATGAAAAAATTCGCCGTGCTGCCCGTGCCGACACCCACGGTCATGCCCGGCCTGATGTATTCGAGGGCGGCCTTGGCCACTGCTTGTTTCATTTCGTCTTGGTTCATTTTTATGTCCTTTGATTCCTCGGGGGACAGATCTATTTATTTTTTCACCAGCGAGGTGGAGCCAAGAAATGTGGCTGGTAAATAAATAGATCTGTCCCCAGGTCGATCCTTCATTATACAGAATAACAACGAACTGTTATTTTACGCGCATGTTCAAAGACTACGTAGAAAAAATCCGCAACGCCCGCGTCTACGACGTGGCCAAAAAGACCCCCCTGGAGCCAGCACCGGGATTATCCGCACGGCTCAACAACCGTGTATTGCTGAAACGGGAAGACCTGCAGCCGGTGTTTTCCTTCAAACTACGGGGTGCCTATAACAAGATTTCCCAGCTCAGTACCGCCCAACGGGAAAAAGGTGTCATCGCCGCCTCGGCCGGTAATCATGCGCAAGGTGTTGCACTGGCCGCCCAACGTTTGGGATTGGACGCCGTCATCGTCATGCCCAAAACCACGCCGGACATCAAAGTCCACGCCGTGGAACAAATGGGCGGCGAAGTCATTCTGCACGGCAACGCCTACGACGACGCCTACGAGCACGCGATGGAGGTTGCCGCCCAACGCGGCATGACTTTCGTGCCCCCCTACGATGACCCGGACGTGATCGCGGGTCAGGGCACCGTAGCGATGGAAATCCTCGAACAGCATCACTCTCAGATCCACGCCATCTTCGTACCCGTGGGCGGCGGTGGCCTCATCGCCGGGATTGCGAGTTACGTCAAAACCCTGCACCCGGACATCAAAGTCATCGGCGTTGAACCCGAAGACGCGCCCTGCATGCACGCCGCGCTGGCCGCCGGAGAACGCGTGGTGCTCGACCAGGTCGGCATCTTCGCCGACGGCGTCGCCGTGCGTCAGGCCGGCAAAGAACCGTTTCGCATCGCCCGCGAAACCGTGGACGAAGTCATCCTCGTCAAAACCGATGAAATCTGCGCCGCCATCAAAGACATCTTCGACGACACCCGCTCCATCACCGAACCCGCCGGTGCTTTGGCCGTCGCCGGACTGAAAAAATACGTCGCCCGCGAAAACATTCACGATCAAGATTTAGTCGCCATCGACAGCGGCGCCAATATGAACTTCGACCGCCTGCGCCATGTCGCCGAACGCGCCGAAATCGGCGAACGCCGCGAAGCGCTGATCTGCGTCACCATCCCCGAGCAACCCGGCAGCTTCCGCAAATTCTGCGGCATCGTCGCCCTGCGCGGCATCACCGAGTTTAATTATCGTTATGGCGACGACACCGATGCCCATGTGTTTGTCGGCGTGCAAATGCATGGTGGTGACGTGGAAAAAGACGCGCTCATTAGCGAGCTGACAAAAACCGGCTACTCTGTGTTAGACATGACCGATAATGAAATGGCCAAGCTACACATTCGCTACATGGTCGGCGGACACAGTGGGGGACACGTTGAAAATGAACGATTGTTTCGTTTTCAGTTTCCCGAACGACCCGGTGCGCTGTTGCGGTTTTTGAATCGCATTGGAGAGCGGTGGAATATCAGTTTGTTTCATTATCGCAATCATGGTGCGGCCTATGGGCGGATTTTGACGGGGATTCAGGTTCCCTCCGAGGATGCCGGAGAGTTTCAGGTGTTTTTGGATGAGTTGGGGTATGAGGCGTTGGAGGAGACGGATAATCCGGCGTATCGGTTGTTTTTGAGTTAAAAACTTCAGATAAATATCATCACTTTTCAATTTTATGACATAAAGAAAAAGCCGCTTGCTCATATTTTAGTCTTGAGAATTACTCTTGTCTATATCCTCAATATATTGCTGTACAGCCGCAACAATTGGCTTATCAGGATTTTTAGTACAATAATAATCGACGTATTCTTTCGTTACGCTGACAGTCGACGGGCCTAATTGTGGGCCTATGCCAACGTTTTTAAAATTAATGCCACTCTTAAACCCAGCCACCCAACTGATAAGGACATCAGCATTTTCCTCCAGTTCTTTGACTGCAACCCACTCACCGCAAGGGAGGGCTCCCAGACCAAGAATTTTAACAGATCCCGCATAAGACACCGAAACACATATACCCCACAATATCATCGAGACAGCAAATATTTTAAGCATAACTATTTCCTACGTATTTTTTTCGTCGTCATTGATTTTGTTTAATTAAGGCACATCGGCACTATTCGTGCCATCTAATGTTGTATTTTATGTCTTCACCGAAGCTACTTGCATCCCCAGTGTACGATGATACCTGATACTGACGAGGTGAGAGCTTAGACATTTCACCCACTTCGACAAAGCCTTTCAAAACTAAGTTTTTTGCTATTTCTTCAACTTCGGTCTTAGTTACACCATTCTTAGCCTTCACCATATATCAGCTACTCCTTAGAACATTTTCATAAATAGATTTTCTTATGTTTTGAATAACCCTTACCGAATACATGTCTATACTTATAGGATACAAGGGAATGAGGAAGAACATGTGTGCTGCTGATCGGAAACGAGCTGTCATTGTCAAAATGGAAGGTATTCTCCAACGACTTCAGCCAGTGGTTAAGGATATCACCGAGCGTGATCTTGTGTGGCATGCATCGGCGGAAGAAGCCGATCAGCTCAAATCTTCGCTGGCGAAGTCGATGAAAAGAATTAAGAAAACTCTTGGGAGTTTTTGCGTTCCTCCCGATAAGGAATACTAGCCCGTAGATTGGGGTGATCTTGTGAACCTCAACGTGTCATTTGTGGATGTTCCGCAGCTGATTGCATTGTTGTTTTAATTATTTTCCTGCGGAAGCAGCGTGTTCATTTCTTTTGAGTGGCCAAAAGAAACGGAACCAAAGAAAAGGCCACCCTACGATTTGGTCGCTACGCGACGTCCCTGCGCTTCTCACCTTCATTGGCGCAAAAATAAACTCGCTACGCTCAAACAAATTTTTGCTCAACCCAATGAAGGCTGCGATGCTCGGCTGCATCGAAGGGACTAAGGTCAACTGCAAAACCATCCCCTCTCCCAAAACTGGGAGAGGGTTAGGGTGAGGGTTCATGTTTCAACCTCCGAGCACTCACCCCTCAGCCCAACCCTTCTATACACCAGAGAGTACTCACCTCAAGAGGGGAGGGAGTTAAAACAACATCGTTTCCAATCCGTAGGTTAGGGTGAGCTTACGACCCCAACGGGGCATGGCGGAGGCACTGCAACTGAACACTTTGTTGAGTTAATATTTTTCGGGTGGAAGCTGCGCGTTCATTCCCAAGCCAAAAATGACTTCCCGCATTCACTTCTTAAAGTTGAAGGCGACGGCAACCATCAGCAGGTTGATTTGGTGACATCGGTCGAATGTTCATAATTTGTTGGCTGGGCTGAGCGAAAAATTTGGTAGCCCTGACACACTATGTTCAGCTAATAATTTTTTGCAGATAAAAAAAGGGGTGGGATGACCATTCACCCCACCCCAACATACGCCCTTCTGTTTTACAGCGAACCGGTGTAAACCAAACTTAACTGGCTGGTGATTTCTGGTGCCACTTGACCAACATTCGCTGAACGCTTTCCGTTCCAATTTTCATACACAGGAATTAACACACTGGCTTGCAGCCGTAACGATTTATTCAGTGCAAAAGTCACTCCCGGCACAACATCTAAAAACTGGCCACCGGTATTTAATACGGTAGTGCCATCACGTAGCTTGCCCGGCAAGATCATGTTCGAGTCGGTATCTTTTTCTGCATTGAGATAACCAAGCCCCAAACTGGCTGACATTCCATCTGCCAGCTTGTTTAACGGTCGTGAAACTGAAACATTCACTCGATACTCTTTACCAAACTTATAACCGCGGCGGTTTTCTTCCATCGGAATTTTGATGGAGAGATTCACGCTAATGTCGTAATGGTTAAATCGTTGGTTATATGAGGAAGTCGGCACAAGATCGTAAGTGCCGGACCCAACCTGAAAAGCAGGCGGCAATCTGTTTGTGCTGCCAGGTTCTGAAATACTGCCGGTGGGGAATTTAACACCCAGCCCAACAGTGGCTAAAGGCCCCTGATTTAACAGTGGCGAAAGAAATTCGTAGCGCCCAAATAAGGAAATATCGCCGATGCCCTCAGCGATTCGAGTGCCAAATTTATTCGTTTGTTGTTTTTTACGAAGATAGGGAATCAGTAGTGATGCAGTGACTTTCTCTGCGATTCCATAATTTACAAATAGTGTTGATTGAGTAATGACTGCTTCATTTCCACCCGGGTTTGTCAGGTCTTTATCGCCTTCTTTGAACTGGTCAAACTTTGCGCGCTGTAACGTTAAACCTATTTGATATTGTTGCCCCTGCAATAAATTTTTATCCGGCGACAATGCATTCATTGGCAGATAGGCAGCACCGCATCCCCCAGCCGCCATCACTCCTTGTGCGGCGATCATGCAGCAACACATTACCAACGTGCAGCCCGTTTTCGACGTTATGAAATTTGTGTGATGCCCAACTTTTTCTTTGTGACGCAGTGTTAATTCATGCTGTGACGACATGGTTCATTCCTCTTGGTTTTGTAGTCAAAAGACAAAAAACGCGCGGCCGATGACGAACCACGCGATCTATGAATTGCGCATACTAAATGATTTGTACGGATTTAATTACTAGGCCAAACCAAGGGAATTGTTCAATCGCGCTTTTAGTCGTTAATTTTTGCTACTTTTTTATTTTTCAAATTTGATTATCAAAGCATCCTCATCCAGCACCAAATCCCCAAACTCCATCCTCGCCAACACCGGACCACAATCCGCCCGCCGTCCCAATTTAAGCCGCGTCAAAAAGAAACACACCCGCTTGAGAAAGATCAGCACAAACAAAAGCAACACACTGGTGATCACTTCGAACCAGATCAGTGAACTGCCCACAGCATCTACTAATGCACCGTAAGTGAAAAAATAAATAATCAAAATCATTCCGGCAAGAATGCCGATACTGATCATAAAATTTTCCAGGGTCTTTTTGATCTGTCGGATGGCGCTGAGACTGTCTTGCTGGGGCATTTTATTCTCTCGTGGTTTTTGTCGTTTTCCTGCCAGGCGACGAATTCTAACAAATACTGGCCTTGCGCGGGGCGCTCGGAAAAACAACCTCGGTGCGCATTTTCGGCTATAATCACCGGTCATTTTTCATCCAAACTAGTGCACTGACCCATATCATGACTACCCAACGCAAAGCCGTGTCGCTGATTTCCGGCGGCCTCGATTCCATGCTGGCCACCAAAGCCATGCTCGACCAGGGCATTCACGTGGAAGGCATCAATTTTTTCACTGGCTTTTGCGTGGAAGGCCACACCCACGCAATCCGTAAAAAGGACAAGGCCAAACCCAAGCGCAACAACGCTTTGTGGGTGGCGGAGCAACTGGGCATCAAACTACACATTGTCGATGTGATCGATGAATACAAGGACGTGGTGATCAATCCCAAGCACGGCTACGGCAGCAATCTGAATCCCTGTCTGGACTGCAAGTGCTTTATGGTGCGCAAGGCGCATGAGTGGATCGAAGAGCACGACTTTGATTTCATCATCACCGGTGAGGTAGTAGGTCAACGGCCCATGTCGCAACGCCGGGACACCATGCCGGTGATCCAGCGTGAGTCCGGCGCGGAAGATCGCCTGTTGCGCCCGCTGTGCGCACACATTCTGCCCGAGACGCTGCCCGAACGTGAGGGCTGGGTGGATCGCGAAAAACTGTACGGATTCAACGGTCGCGGGCGTAAGCCACAGATCGCTTTGGCGGCAGAAATGGGTATCTCAGATTTTGCCCAACCCGCCGGTGGCTGCTGTTTTCTCACCGATGCGGCCTACTCCAGCAAACTCTCTGATTTGTGGAGCTCGCGTGGCAGTCGTGAGTACGAGATTGACGACATCATGCTGCTGAAGGTGGGTCGTCATCTGCGCCCACGCCCCCATTTCAAAATCATCGTGGGGCGCGAAGAGGGCGAAAACAAGTTTCTCGAGGGGTATCGCAAACAATTCACCCACCTGTATTCCACCAGCCACCCCGGGCCAATGGTGCTGCTGGATGGCGAGGCCAATGCCGATGACCTACAACTGGCCGCCCGATTGGCGGCGCGTTTTAGCCAGGGCAAATCCGCCGACTCGGTGACCATCGAGTTGCACGAAAAAGATGCCGACGTGGTTGAACTGGACGTGGTTCCGCTCACCACTGACGAGATTCCTGTGGAGTGGTACCTATGAGCCATCACCAACTGGATGCCCGTCGCCTACTTTGCCCTATGCCGGTCATTCGCGCGCAAAATAAAGTACAGGAACTTGAGTCCGGCGACACCCTGGAGGTTACCTGTACCGATCCCGGCGCCCTGTTGGACATCCCTGCCTGGTGTCGCATCAACGGCCATGAGATTGTGGATTCGCAGGTGGACGACAACGAAGAAGTGCTAATCACCATCCGTGTGGGTGAAGACTAGTGGGCCACAGCCACGAACCCATCGCCGATAGCGGCGACGAGCGTTACAAAGCGGCGCGCACCGTCACCCTGGTGGGTTCGGTGGTGGATTTGCTGCTGGGCGTGGCGAAAATCGTGGTGGGTTATGTCGGCACTTCCCAGGCGCTGATCGCCGACGGCGTGCACTCACTGTCCGATCTCGCCACCGACGTCATTGTTCTGTTCGCTATGAAACATGGCTCCCGTGAGGCCGATGAAGATCACCCCTACGGTCACGGGCGTATCGAGACCCTGGCCACCATTTCCCTGGGTGTGGCACTCATCGGCGTGGGCGCAGGCATCGCCTGGGACGCCTCACTGCGCTTGATGCACCCGGAATTGCTGATGCATCCAGGCTGGTTGGCGCTAGTGATTGCGACAATTTCCATTCTCTCTAAAGAGGCCATTTACCACTACACCATGCGTTGCGCGGAAAGACTCAACTCCAATCTACTACGCGCCAATGCCTGGCACAGCCGCACGGATGCCATTTCTTCGGTGATCGTGGTCATCGGCGTCATCGGCGCCATGAACGGTTTGACCTATCTGGATGCCGTGGCGGCCATCGGTGTGGCTTTGATGATCATCTGGATTGGCGGCAAGCTGGCCTGGCACAGCGCGCAGGAACTCATCGACACCGCCATGGAACCCGAACAGGTGGCGCTGATTCGCCAATCCATCCAGTCCGTGGATGGCGTAAAGGCGCTGCACATGCTGCGCACCCGGCGCATGGGCGAGAGTGGCCTGGCGGACGTACATATTATGGTGGACTCGCGCATCAGCGTCTCCGAAGGGCATCGCATCAGCGACATGGTGCGCGCACAAATCATGCGCGATGTGGACTCCGTCACCGACGTGATGGTGCACATCGACCCGGAAGACGACGAAACAGCTGCCCCCAGCACCGGGCTGCCGCAGCGCAAAGAGGTGCTTGCCAAGCTACAGCAGCGTTGGGAGGGCATTGAAGCCGCACAGCAACTGACTCTGATACACATCTACGAGCCCACGAGACTAAGACGCAACCCGGATGCCGTGTCCT
>CAZXZI010000048.1:0-19545 GCA_964645165.1 uncultured Ectothiorhodospiraceae bacterium | reverse complement strand
TAGTGAACACCTTTACAGGTAAAAATGAACGCATTGGCCGCATCGTTGAAATGCATGCGGATGATCGTATTGAACTGGATTCCTGCCGGGCGGGAGACATCGTCGCCTTCATCGGCCTGAAAAACACCCAGACCGGTCACACCCTGAGCGATCCAAAAGATGTGGGTACGCTGGAACCGATGGTATTCCCGGATCCCGTTATCTCCATCGCTATCAAGCCTAAAGATAAAGGCGGCTCTGAAAAAATGGGTATGGCTATTAACAAGATGATTGCGGAAGATCCGTCATTCCGCGTGGAAACCGACGAAGAAACCGGTGAGACCATTATTAAGGGCATGGGTGAACTTCACTTGGATATCAAAGTGGACATCCTCAAGCGTACTCACGGCATTGATGTGGAAGTGGGCAAACCGCAGGTGGCTTACCGTGAGACGATCACACAACGCGTGGAAGACAGCTACACCCACAAGAAACAGACCGGTGGTTCGGGTCAGTTTGCCAAGATCGATTACATCTTTGAGCCTGGCGAACAGAACAGTGGCTTTACCTTTGAGTCCAGCGTGACCGGTGGTAACGTGCCGCGTGAATTCTGGCCCGCGGTTCAGAAAGGCTTCAGATCCATGATGGACGAAGGTGTACTGGCTGGTTTCCCCGTACTCGACGTGCACGTCAATCTAACGGATGGTGGTTTTCACCCCGTAGATTCTTCGGCCGTTGCCTATGAAATCGCGGCCAAAAATGCCTTCCGTCAAACGATGCCGAAAGCCGGCGCTCAGTTGTTGGAACCCATCATGAAAGTCGATGTATTTACGCCGGAAGATCACGTGGGCGATGTGATTGGTGACCTTAATCGTCGACGTGGAATGATCGAAGGGCAGGAAGCAGGTGTGTCCGGTGTGCGTGTGAAAGCTACCGCACCACTTGCAGAAATGTTCGGCTACATTGGTGACCTTCGTACGATGACTTCTGGCCGAGGCCAGTTTTCCATGGAGTTCTCACACTATGCGCCATGCCCGAAGAACGTGGCCGACGATGTGATCAAAGAAGTACAGGTGCGTAACGCCAAGAAGTAATGGTAGTCGCGTAGTATGCGTTAAGATTAGCGCAGAATAAAAGAAGCCGGATGAAATGTCATCCGGCTTTTTTTGTTTTTGTTTCAGTATGAATTAAACGGCATCACTGTTCATGCAGAAAAGCTTTGACGCTATCCATACTTTTCAGGCTACTTACACTTTCCGGGTAAGCTTGCAGGTTACTATTTAACTCTTCTTTAGCCTGTAACCATAATTCACGTTTCGGGAGCACAGCGATATTATTCGGAACCCTGTCACGCCGGATAAACACAACGCCTGCGGGCTCTCGGCTGAGCATTACCCAGTCTGGATCGCGAATGAGTTTAAAGGCCAAAGGAATGAAGTTGCCGGAGTAGGGTAACGTCGCAGGAGTAACTACAGAATCGATATCATACCGCCATAAAGATCGTTGCCAACCAGGGGCGGCAGATAATAGCGCGTCATGCAATTGAATGGACCTATTGTCTTTATAATTTCGCCCATCAATGGTCACCCTATGTGTGCCATAGAGACGCCAGGCAAGATAATTGCCCAGATGGTAAAAGTTAAGGATGTTGGGGCTTTGGCTATATTGAGCGACTGTTTCGGCACCGGTAATAGGCGTCAATGTTGGATCAACCTCAAAGCTCAGGTTATGAAACCGTGAACTATCAATGGCAAATGCGCTGATAAGGGCTATGGCCAGCACTGTCTGATAACGCGTCGAGTGTAGATGATTCTCCAGTGCTGTAGACAAAGGAAGAATCAATGCGATCCCCAACAAGGGGATGTCACGAACGTGTTTGTAGGAAAGGTAACTAAAAGCAATCAATATTATCCACTCGGCAAGTGAAAAACGTTTGCTAATTCCGCTTAGTGAAAATATGCCAATTCCCATAGCGATCACAAAACGATAAGCAAACTCCGTCGACATGGCTGGGAAAAATTCTGTGAAGGATTGTAGAAATTTATTGTCCAGAGAGAACTTAATGGGAAGGACTAATTGCTCCAAGCCATAAGGATTTATTATGGATAGTAATGCTGTTGAAACGATCGTCACGCCCAGTATGGATGCCTGCTTGAGATCAGGTTTTTTTCGGACGATGGCCTCAACAAGATACGTCCCGACCACCAAGAGCAACAAAATGACAGACGGATGAATTTGAGAAAGTAGTAAACCAATAATAGGAATAGCAAAAAGATATCGCCAATCATTCCCTTGACGGAAGCGATCAATAAAATAGAGCGTTGCGGCGAGAGCCAGATATAAAAAGTTTTCTGGGCGTTCCACAAAACGGAATTCCATCAACCAAAATCCGATAGCCGCTGCATTGAGCGCGATAGCAACAGAAGCTCCACGGTTTCGTACGATTAGATATAAAATAAATACGGTCAGTGAACCGATCAGCGCATTAAAAATGATAATGCCGTTGAAACCTAGCGACCTAAACACCAGTTGATAGATAAGTCCAAATCCCCATTCATGAAATTGAGCGGCATCGCCCAGGCGAGTAAAAACATAGAACTCCTTTGCCGGAATAGCACCCATATCCAGCACAGCTCGTCCAATGGTCATATGAAACCAGATATCCGGATCTTCAATGGCGTGGAGGAAAAGAACAAAAAACAGGCCGAAAATGCCGGCGTTTACCCAGTGCTGTTTATGATTAAATGTCATTTTTATCGCGGTGATTATGCGTCTCAATGAGTCAGGCGTATTTAAAAACGCATGGGATGTTGGTTATTGCCATGGTAAAGTCGCCTGATATTTATATACTGCCAAATTGCTGATAATGACACATTAAAATGGATGCCATGCGGAAATACAACCGATTATGAATGCTGGAATTAAAAATAATGGCTCAGAATGGCATGTCTATATTATTCTATGCAGCGATGCATCCCTGTACACTGGGATCACTACCGACATTGCCCGCCGTTTTGCAGAACATGCAAATCTCACTGCCGGGAAAAAAGGTGCAAAATATTTCCGGGGGAGATCGCCAAAGAAGATCGTTTTTACCGAAGGTGGGCATACACGCTCAACTGCAAGTCGGCGAGAGGCCGCGCTGAAAAAGCTCAGCCGAGAGGACAAGTTAACGTTAGTTCACGCGGCAGGTTAGCTTTCAGTTTGTTATTAGGTGGCGACAATAACGCGCACGGCATCAAGACGTACCGTTGCGGTTTCAAGCGCCAAATGAATAGCATCCCGCTGAGCCTCGAAAAACTGAATTTCTTCCTCGCGTACGTTAGGGTTATGTTCTTTTAATGCTTGTAAACGTTCAATTTCTGTTTCAATGGTGGTTATTGCTTGTTGATGCGCTTTAGCAATTAATAATGGTTTTTTTTCGTTGGCAAGTTTCTCACATAAGTCAACCATCGATTTTATTTCGCGGGTTTGTGATCTCACCACATCTTTCGCCGTGCTGTCTTCAATAGGAATCATCAATTGATTGATGAGTTCATGGCGTAAAGTATTGTTGATATTGTTACCCTGTTGATCTGTGACCAAATGAATAGTGGTAGGTGGAAGGTAGCGCTTTGATTGCAAGTTTTTCTGTGCAACAGGTTCAAGCACGAATACGCATTCCAGATACATTGTTCCTGCACTTAGGTTGGGGTGTTTAATCGCAACTAGAGCAGTGTTTCCTGTTTCATTACTGCTTACTAGATCCAGAGCGCCGCCGGCAATAGGGTGTTCCCATGAAATGTACTGCATATCCTCATTTGATAATGCCAGTTCTCTGTTGAATGTTACTTTCATGCCGTCTTCTTCAAGTCCTGGAAAATGTGTGTGCATATGCTCTCCGGGCTTCACAATGTAACAATCGGTGCTATGGATCTCGGTGTCTACGCCAAAACAATCAAATACGTTGTTAAGATAATCTTCCACGCAGGAATTAGCATTTTCCCTTATGGCGCGTTCCTGTAAATCGTGAGCAATCATTGGTACGCAAGAGTTGTATTCTAATAAGCTGTCACGCCCTTTGTGTAGTTGTTCGTTTAGCGATTCTGAGAGTTTCTTTGTTCCATTTATTAATGCCTGATGGGCTTCTGAACTATCTAACGCAGATATATCTGGTGTAGAAATGGCCGTCAATAGTGATTCTTTTATCTGTTCAAATACACTGGCTGCTGCTGAATTACTCTTCTCAAAAGAAGCCAGGCCGTGTTGGTACCAATCAAACAAAAGCGATTGTGGGCTGTCCATAAAGTAGGGAACATGTATCTGGATGGTGTGTGTTTGTCCGATGCGATCGAGCCTGCCAATGCGCTGCTCCAACAGGTCAGGATTGAGCGGTAAATCAAACAGCACCAAGTGATGAGAGAACTGGAAATTTCGACCTTCACTGCCGATTTCAGAACAAATTAACACCTGCCCACCGTATTCATTGTCGGCAAAATAAGCGGCAGCACGGTCACGTTCAATGATACTGAGTTGTTCATGAAACACCGGCATATGCATGCCTGTTTTAGTTTTAATTGACTGCGCTATGTCTATTGCGGATTTTTGGCTAGCGGTAATGACCAGAACCTTTTCTGGTTTAAGCTCCGTTAGTCTGTCAATTAGCCAATCAATTCTAGGGTCAAAAGTGCTCCAGTCTTCATCGCCAGGGGTTTTAAGTATTAGTTGTTCGGGACAAATTAGTTTCTTCACTTGTGAGAGTGTAGGTTCAGTATTGTTTCCCACAAAAGACTTGTATGCCTTGGCATATTGGTCGGGTACCGATAGGGGATAAGCATTGAGTTGTCGTTTTGGAAATCCTTTTACCGTAGCGCGAGTGTTGCGAAATAGAACGCGCCCGGTTCCATGTCTATCGAGTAATCGGTCGATGAGCTGTTGTTTGTTTTCTTTTACATTTTTTTCGTCATCGGATACGAGCGAGCCTATCAAGAGTTGGTTTTTCTCTTTAGATAAGGTTTCTCGGAGTGTGTGGATAGTCTGTTCCGATATACTGTTATTATTAGGTTTCAGCAACTCTTCTACGGCACTCGCGATGGGTTGATAGTTTGCTTCTTCTTGCACAAAAGATTCAAAATCGGGAAAACGATCTGGGTCTAGCAAACGTAGGCGGGCAAAATGACTTTCTTTACCGAGTTGTTCCGGCGTAGCGGTTAACAGAAGTACACCCTTGGTTTTTTCGGCCAGGGCTTCGATAATTTGATATTCTTCACTAATATGCGTGGGTGACCACTGTAAATGATGCGCTTCATCCACGACGAGAAAGTCCCACTCGCCGTCTAATGCTTGTTCGCTGCGCGTGCGGTTTTCACACAAAAAATCCAGGCTGCATAAAATAAGTTGTTCAGTTTGGAAGGGGTTTTCTCTTGTTGCCTCACCTGAATTATTTTCTTCAATACCGATACAGCGCTCTTCATCAAAGACACTGAAGTGTAAATTAAAGCGCCGTAACATTTCTACCAGCCATTGATGTACCAAAGCTTCCGGCACCACAATTAACACCCGTTTGGCACGTTCCGTTAATAACTGCTGATGCAGGATGAGTCCGGCTTCGATGGTTTTTCCCAAGCCCACTTCATCGGCCAGTAACACGCGTGGTGCGTAGCGCTTGGCCACTTCATGGGCAATGAATAGTTGGTGCGGAATCAAGCTGGTTCGCACTCCAATCAATCCGTATAAATCAGAGTGTGCCATTCGATTGATGTGTTGCAGCGTTTGGTAACGCAATTCAAACCATTTATTGGCATCTATTTGTGCCGCCAACAGTCGCTCACGTGGCCGGTTCAGCTGAATGTGATGGCTTAGTTGTCCCTCCGGCCAGACTGCGTCTTTCCCATTGTTTATCCCACAGTAAAATAGCAGACCTTCCAGTACTTCCACAGAATCAACCTGCAAGGTTTCATTTTGTTGATTTTCAATGCTGTCACCGGGAACAAAGGCAACACGGGTGAGCGGTGCGGTTTGTCGTGCGTACATCCGTTCTTCGCCAGCGGCGGGAAAAGCAATGTGGATGGTGCGATGTTCCACAGCGAGCACAATGCCCAGTCCCAGGTCTAATTCGGTATCGCTGATCCAACGTTGTCCGGGGGTGATGTTGTGCATGTGTGGCTCTCTACGGCAGGTTGATGGCGGCTTTCAATGATTGAATTTCACCATCAAAAGGCGGCGTATGGTAGAGGAATTTTGTCGATATTCCCACTGCTTTGCGCCATTTGAAACGACCTCTTAACGTGCAAAGCCATTAATTTGGCACCAAAGCTGCATGCGCTTATGAAAACAAGTTGTTAGCGGCGACAAAATAGACGATAACAAGCTGGCGAATGCCGGCATAAAGAGGCTTGCGGGTATTCATTTGTTGAATTTTTATCATCAATCACCCACCAGTGATGAGCAACGGTGGAAGCGACGGCGGTGGCGCTTGCCGTTGCGGCTGTGTGCATGGGCAACTCAGGTCGTTGGTATTTGTCTTCTGATCGGATTGCTCACTGGTGTGTCTATGGCCGCTTCCTTCGATGCTACCAAATCTCCCCACGACGTCGCCAAACCGGGAGGTGCGCAGGCCGGGCAAGAATTTACCAGTCCGGTGCCCCCCAATATGCGCCGCTTCCTGGCCAAACCCCCAAAAAATGAGACATCAGGTTCCCTACCGTTTCCCGCAAAAAAGCAGGCTACGGATCGATTGCCCGTGCGTAAAATCCAGTTGACCGGCGCGGTGGATCGGCCAGATCAGCATATTCTGCTGTCTGAATTGAAGGCCTTTGTGGAGCAACAACGCTTGGCCATGCTGGCAAAGAGTGATGTTAGCGCAACCCCAGGTATTTCCTCGGAAGAACGCGCCAAGTTGCTGAAAGACATTGAAAAGATGGCTGGTGACGATAACCTGGAAGACAGTCTCGCGGCATTGGAGGAAAAAATTCAGTCGCTGCGTAAAAAGGCCAAACCAGTGGATAGCCTCAGCCTTCGCCAACTGCAAGAGATTGCCGCCCAGGTGGCTCAATATTACCGAGATCGTGGGTTTATTTTGGTACGCGTGGTTATTCCACCACAAACTATTCAGCAAGGGCTTGTCAGTCTGCGTGTTTTTGAAGGGGTGCTGGGCCACGTCACCATCGAGAAAAACCGGCATTATCGGCGTGAGCAAATGTTGCAGCCTTTTACGGATTTACTGGGCCAACCGGTTATCAAAAGTGATATCGAGACCGCCATGCTGGTGTTGAATGATTACCCAGGGATGACGACTTTTGGTGTTTTTCGACCGGGCTTGAACCCAGGTGAAACCGATTTACTGGTTTCTGTTGTTGAAGAAAAAACGGTGGACAGCCAGTTGCACGTGGACAATTACGGTTCAGAATTCACCGGAGAATATCGTACGCGTCTGGATGTTCACTGGAACAATCCGTTTGACGCTATCGACAAACTCAGCGCCAGTATCTCTAAAACCGTGAATCCAAGTAACGGTACTTATGGCGCACTGAACTACGAACGACATGCTTTTGGCCCAAATAATATTTTTGGCATAGGCACCAGCAAAAATAATTACTCCCTCGGTGCCTCACTTGAACCCTTTGGTATTAGTGGGGTGACGACATTGTCACAGGTGTACTGGCGACGTGCATTTCACCGTAGCCGATTATTTAATAGCTACGGCTTACTTCAACTTACACGTAAATCCGCCAAACTGAGTGTAACGGAAGGCGAGGACCGGGCGGATGAGTTGACAGTCGCCAATGTTGAAGCAGGTTTTGATTGGTCAAGCAGTATGCACCGACATTTGATATCAACTCGGGTTAATTATAGCCAGGGATTTGATGGCCTTTTAGGCTCCATGGAGCCTACCAGCAATCCTGCAGAAACGAATGCCAGTCGACGCGGCGGATCAAGCATTTACGCCGGTGGTGCTTTTACGAAAACGAATGTGGATTATGACCATTGGTATCGATTCCTGCCTAACCACTCTTTACATTTTTCATTCAGTGGCCAGCAATCCAGTGACTTGTTGACTTCATTGGAACAAATGCCCATCGGTGGTCCGGATAGTGTGCGTGCCTACGCCTCATCCGAATTTTTACGTGACAAAGCATTTTCGACCAGCATCGAATGGTTATCGCGTGCCCCGGGTTTTTCACAATGGAAAGCTTTTGGGAATAGACGTTGGGGTGAACTTTTGCAATTTGTGGTGTTTGCCGATTACGCTAAGGGTTGGTTGAATGATCCTTTGGCCAGTGATCGTGAAGTGGTGAGTCTCAGTGGTGCTGGTGTGGGTATGCGTTTTCATTATGAGAAATTTTCTGCCCGATTTGAAGTTGCGAGTCCATTGGGAAATGAGCCGGTGGGTAATTCCCGCGATCCACAATACTTTTTTGAATTGAATATTGGCTTCTAAACATTTGGTTTCTTAACAGTTTTATAAAGCTTTTCACTGCTGTCCCGTTAACTTGATATACATTGTGGTTAAACTGGCAAAACACCTAACATTTAGATCGCTTGGAGGCTTTAGAGACATGAAAATTAATAATCCCTCTTCGTCAGAGCCTGCTCCGCGTAGCGTTTTTGGCATTCCGGCGAAGGCCGGAATGACGAAAAAAAGTAAACGGGACAGCAGTGAAAGATTATTTTAAAAAATAATGGTTAACGACATGAATCTCTTCCTACAAACAAAGCAGGTGAAAGCAGTCATTGTCGCCTGTATCACAGTGATATTAAGTTATCCTCTGATAAGTTTCTCGGCCCCGCAAGGTGGGGAAATTGTTTCCGGTGCGGGTAATATCCAAACCCCTGATGCACAATCTACCGTTGTAAACCAACAAAGCCAGTCGCTTTCGATTAATTGGCAAAGTCTAAACCTTTCGGATAATGAACTCTTACGTTTTAAACAGCCTAATAATGAGGCCGCGGCCCTAAATTATATTCTCGATCAACGGCCTTCGGAAATACTTGGGAAAATTGAAGCCAATGGCCATGTGTTTTTAATGAATCCTAACGGCATCATTTTTGGTGAATCGGCCCGTATTAATGTCGGTGGACTGGTGGCGGGTAGTCTACAAGTGGATTTTGCTTCTCTAAAGAACAATGGCGAATTGGCTTTTAACACTGGCGCCGGGCTGGTTGAGAATGCCGGGATAATTAGTGTAGCCGATGGTGGTTCAGTGGCATTAGTTGGGCAGACCGTAAAAAACAGCGGGCAGATTAACGCGCGCTTGGGAAAGATCCATTTATTAAGCGCTGATGCTGCAACACTGAGTTTTGATCATGATGGCTTGATTCAATTCAGCGTTCAACGCGAAACGCTAGCGAATTCACTGGGTGCGCAGAGCGCTATTGACAATAGTGGAAGCCTGCGTGCTGATGGTGGATACGTAGTGCTTGAAGCCAATGCCGCCATCAATATTTATCAGAATGTGATCAATAATAGTGGGCTGGTACAGGCTAATAGTATTAGTAACGAAGGTGGCATCATTCGCTTGGAAGGGTGGGGTGGAAATTTAATCCATTCCGGTGATATCAATGCGATTGGTTCCAACGGTAACACTGGCGGTACGGTTGCCATTTTAGGCGATAGGGTTGGAGTGCTAGACAGCGCTACGATCAATGCATCTGGTGACACGGGCGGCGGGAATGTTGCTATTGGTGGGCAACGAAAGGGCGGTGGTGATCACCATTCGATGTTTACCCAGATTGCTAAGGATACAAGCATACACGCAGACGCAATCAATGCCGGTCAGGGTGGAGAAGTGGTCGTATGGGCAGACGACACCACATGGGCACTGGGAAGTGTTACGGCAACTGGTGGCAGCATTTCCGGCGACGGTGGCTTTGTAGAAATCTCTGGTAAGCAAGGCCTGGTGCTCAATGCAGATGTTAACCTCTCCGCCAGGAATGGAAACTTTGGCACCCTGTTATTAGATCCCACCGATATCACCATTCATGATCAGGCCGATGGTGCGCAAGTCAATGATGGTCTATTGCCAGACCTGTCGAACACTACGCAAGGCGCAGGGACATTCGATATTGGTGAACTGGCATTGGAAGCCTTGGGTGGTACCAGCAATTTAGTGTTAGAAGCCACCAACAGTATCACCATCAATGACCTGGCCGATAATGTGCTGGCGTTTAATATCAATAGTGGCGGCTCCATCAGTATGGCTGCAGATACAGACAGCACCGGTGGCGGCAGCTTTACCATGAATGCCAGCGATACTATCTCGACACAAGGAAGTTCATTAAGTATTTCGGGTGCAGGGGTAACTCTGGGATCACTGAATACGGATGGCCCGGGTGCGGACGGTATTATTTCTGTGAATAGCACGGGGAGCATCGCAATGAATGCGGCCACCAGTGGCACACAAACAATGACCATTGCCGTTGATACAGATGCAAACGGCACCGAAACGCTCGCCCTCGGCGGGTCATTAACCGGGGGTACCATTAATTTACAGGGCGGCACTAATGGTGGTGATACATTAATTGGCTCCAACCTGCCGAATACCTGGGCGATTACTTCGCTCAATACCGGCACCTTAAATGGTGCAAATTTCTCCAACTTTCCCAATCTAACGGGTGGCAGTGCTGACGACACATTTACCGTTACGGGGATTGGTAGTATTAGTGGCCAATATGATGGCGGTGCAGATACTACCGGAGACACTGTGAACTATGCGACGGCAACCGGCATTATTTCCGTAACTTTAAACACCGATGTGACAAATATTGAAAGCCTGATTGGTGGTGGTGCAGACTATTCATTGTTAGCTGATAATGTTGCCAATGCCTGGGTCATTACTGCTCAAAATGATGGAAGCGTGGCTGGCGTGTCATTCACCGACTTTAGTAATCTTACCGGTGGCAGTAGCACTGATGATTTTACTCTCAGTGGTGGTTCAGTAACCGGCACAATTAATGGTGGGTCAGGGATCAACAGTCTTACCGCTAATAATACGGCCAATAATTGGAACATTTTGTCTGCGGATGGCGGTAGTGTCGATAGTGTATTTACCTTCACTAACATTGAGAACCTCACTGGTGGTACTGGCACCGATGCCTTCGTCCTGAATTCAGGATCAGTCAGCGGTATTATCGATGGCGGTAGTGGCAATGATTCTATAGCACCAGACAATGTCCCAAATACCTGGAATGTTTCCGCGAATGATGCGGGCACCGTAACCGGTGTGGGCTCTTTCACCAGTATCGAAAATCTTAATGGCCGAAATGATACCGATGATTTTAGCGTTGCTGACGGAGTGGGTATTTCGGGCACCATTGATGGTGGCGGCGGTACCGATACTATCGATCTCTCAGCGCAAACCGGCGCGGTATTGGTTGACTTGAGTAGTACCCGTTATGCCAATCTTGAACAATACACAGGTAACGGCGCCAATAGTTCAATCGTGGGTGATAACGTTGTTAATGTATGGAGCATCAACGGACTTGTAGAAGATGGTATTGACGATGGCACCGTAGGCACGGTTTCGTTTATTAATTTTGCAGCCATCACTGGGGGCTCTGATTCAGACAGTTTCACGCTATCCTCTGGTACATTAAGCGGCGCACTCAATGGTGGCGCTGGAAATGATACTCTGATTGGTGACAACACCGCGAACACCTGGACGATTTCTGGAGCTGATTCCGGAGCTGCAACTGGTGTGGGATCATTTTCCAATATCGAAAACCTCATCGGTAACGCCAGTACCGATGATTTCATATTTGGTGCGTCTGGTAGTTTAAGCGGTGTGGTTGACGGCAGTACCAACACTGACTCGGTCAATTATTCTGCCGTTGCCAGTGCGGTAACCGTTGTTATTGGGGCGGCCGGATTCTCTAACATCGAAACTTTTGTGGGTAACAACACCAACAGTACATTGATTGGTGCGAATACAATAAATGCATGGTCAATTACTGGGACGAACGACGGCACGCTTAATACCACCACCTTTACCGATTTTAATAAGCTTACCGGTGGAACGAATGACGACACTTTTTCCTTGTCGGGTGGTAGCGTCAGCGGTGCAGTCGATGGTGGACTGGGAAATAATGTCGTGGTGGGAGATATCGGCGCAAATACCTGGAATATTACAGGTGCCAATGCAGGCAGTGTCCCTGGGATGCCAGGATTTACTAATATTGAAAACCTGACTGGCAATACCGGTAGTGATGACTTTGTCTTTGCCGCTGGCGGCTCTTTATCTGGTGTAATTAATGGTGTATCGGGCGCCGATTCTGTGAGTTATGCCGCAAAACCTGGTTCAGTCAGTGTTGACTTGTCGAATGCTAGCTTTATCAGTATTGAAACCTTTATCGGCAATTATACTGACAGCACATTAATTGGTGTTAATACACCGAACACATGGAGTATCACTGGAGATAATGATGGCACCGTTGGTATTACCAATTTTGTCGATTTTAATAACCTAACGGGTAACAACAATACCGATGATTTTATTTTATCCGTCGGTGGTAGTATCACGGGCACCACCTCTGGTGGAGCAGGTACCGACAGTATTCAAGGCTATGCCACTGGCGCCAGCTGGAATGTTACGGGTGTTGATGTGGGTAACTTGTCTGGCGTGGGTAGTTTCAATGGTATTGAAACATTGCTGGGCGGTAACGGCATCGATATTTTTAATTTTTCCAATGGCAGTAGTTTCAGCGGTATTATTAATGGTGGCGCTGGGTCTGACGTCGTTGACCTCTCTGCCGAACTAAGTGCTGTGAGCGTAAACCTGGCGACGTCTTCATTTTTTAATGTTGAATCGTTTGTGGGTAATAACAGCGACAGTACCTTAACGAGTAACAACGCGACCAATACATGGAGCATTACTGGTGCGAACAGCGGCACAGTTAATACTATTGGATTTTCCGGCTTTACTGACCTGGTAGGTAATAATCAAACGGATCAATTCTTTATTACGGGTGGTTCGCTTTCTGGTGCCATTTCCGGTGGTGCAGGTAGCGATACACTGACCGGTGATAATATCGCAAATATCTGGACTATCCTCGGCACAGATCAAGGAAGCGTTACCAATATTGGTGGATTCTCACAGATTGAGAATATCACGGGCAATGGTCAACTCGACGCCTTTGTGTTTGGCAATGGCACCAGCATCAGTGGCATTGTGAATGGTGCAGGTGGTACTGACTCTGCTGATTTTGCCGCAGAGGCAGGAAGCGTCAACATCTCATTGGGTATTAGCGCCTTTACGAATATAGAAACATTCATCGGTAATAATATTGATAGCACATTGATCGGCCCGGCAAGCTCTAACAACTGGAATATCACCGGCAACAACGACGGTACCGTGGGTACGGTTAGTTTTTCAAACTTCAACAATTTGGTAGGCAATGTTTCTAGTGATACGTTCCAGTTTCAGAATGGTAGCACCATAACAGGATTCGTTGATGGGGCTACCGGTTTAGATGCGGTTGACCTTTCCCTGGAATCCGGCGTGGTAAATGTTGCGCTTGGTACTGCGGGCTTCACAAATATTGAAACATTCACTGGCAACAATCTCACTAGCACATTGGTAGGCGACAATGTCACTAATGCCTGGACGATAACAGGCGCGAACTCGGGTAATGTGGGATTGGTGAACTTCAGTGGCTTTAATAATCTATTGGGTAATGCCAATGCTGATGATTTTACTCTGAATGGTGGCAATATCTCAGGTAGTATTGATGGTGGTGCCGGGATGGATAGTATAACCGCCGACAGTTCATCAAATGCCTGGACCATTACTTCAGCCGATGCCGGGTCAGTAACTGGAATATCATCCTTCGCAAATATAGAAAATCTGATTGGCAGTTCCGGTGCAGACAGTTTTGTTTTTGCCGATGGCAGCAGTATCTCTGGTAGCGTTAATGGTGGAGTTGGGACGGATACGGTTAATCAAGCCGCGCAGTCTGGCATTGTTAACATCACCTTGGGTGGTAGTGGTTATAGCAACGTTGAAAGTTTTACCGGCAATGGCACAAATAGCACATTGATCGGCGACAATATTGTGAATACCTGGAGTATCAATGGTCTGGATACGGGTACCGTAGGCCCGGTGAGCTTTACCAATTTCAGTAATCTACAAGGCGGCACCAATAACGATACGTTTGTGATTAACAGTGGCTTATTAAATGGGCAGATTAATGGCGGTGTCGGTAGCGATATTATTCAAGCAAATAATATTGCCAACATCTGGAATATTACCGGTACGAATGTTGGTAGTGTGACAGGCGTGGGATCATTTCTAGGCGTTGAAACCCTGGCGGGCAATGCCAGCAGCGATACCTTTATTTTTGCGGACGGTAGTAGTTTCACTGGCCTTGTTGATGGTGCTGCGGGTACGGACATCGTTGATTTCTCGTCTGAGACAGGCGCAGTAATTGTGTCTTTAGCAACAGGCCAATACCAGAATGTTGAGAACTATATCGGCAATAATTTTGACAGTACGTTGATTGGCGACAATACAGTCAATAATTGGTTAATCACGGGTGGAAACTCGGGTACCGTGGATGGCATTAATTTCACCGGTTTCAATAATGTCACCGGGAATAGTAGTGTGGATACTTTTACACTCATCACCGGCAGTATCACCGGCACCATTAATGGTGGAACCGGGAACGATACTATTCAGGGTGACAATATTGTTACTACGTGGAACGTAATCAGTCCCGATGCAGGTGATCTAACCAACGTTAATGCCTTTCAAAATATTGATAACCTATTAGGTGGCAATACGATAGATACATTCAATGTCGCTGGCAATATTTCTGGAACCATTGACAGTGGTGGGGGAGATGACCTTATTAATGTCAATGGTGCCGTTAGCATCGGCAGTGGAATAAAGGGTAACACCGGTATCGATACCCTTTTAGGGCCGGCACAAAATAGCGCCTGGATCATTTCCGGCAGTGATAGCGGCAGCCTGAATGGTATCGCCTTTAGTCAGATTGAGACACTGGCTGGTAACACCGGTAACGATACCTTTACCATCACCAACAGTGCCGTCTCCAACATTAGTAACGGTATTAGCGGTGGAGCAGGTAACGATAATTTACTGGTGGATTTCAATGATGCATCTACACGCACTATCGCGTTTGATGGCGGTTCGGGTACCGATGACATTGGCTTATCGGGTTCCGGCACAGGCTTGACGAATAGTTATGTGTTTGGTTCGGCCAGTGATCAAGTCGATATCACCACAACATCGCTTTCCAACACGCAAATCATCAATGGCACGGGGATCGAGAATGTTGCGGATACACTGACTGCAGATACTATGTTACTGGTCGGCAGTGGTAATAATGACAGTATGGTGTTATCGCCAGGTGTTGTTGCCGGTTCCCAGCCCATTAGTTTCCAGATTAGCGGTATGCCGACAGTACAGTTTTCCAATAAAACAAATTTATTACTCGATGCCGGCGCGGGCAATGACACAATACTGATTAATGGCACCACGCAAGTTTCCGGCAGCATGACAATTGCTGCCGAGACTATCAACGAAGGTACAGCGGGTGTATTGGCAGCAGATACATTGACCTTTAACCAGGCGACCACCATTGGTACAGCGGGTGCTGCATTAGCAACCGCAGTTAATACCCTACAAATTAATGGTCCAACGGTAGACGCCTACATTAATGAAGCCAATGGTTTTGCAATTTCCGTGGCCAACGTTACGGGTGCATTGGATGTTTCAACCGGTTCGGGAGATATTACTTCTGCAGGCAGTGTGGTCGTTACCGGTACCTCCGCATTCACTGTTGGCAATAACGGTTCCATTATAATGGACAATGTTGGCAATCAGTTTGCGGGGACACCTGCTTTCTCCTCCACGGGTATTATCAATAATTTGTCATTAACTGACATGAGCACTGTTGACTTTCCGGCACTGACATTAACTGGAAATCTCACGGTAGTCACTTCCGGCACATTGACACAGGCGGGTACTTTAACGATTCAAGGTGCAACGAATATTAATGCTGGGACAAATTCCGTTACCCTCAACAATGCCGCAAATGATTTTGTGGGTGATGTGGTCGTACAAAATAGCGGGGCCGCCAGTACCGCCATTACCGATGTTAATAATCTTACGCTTGCGGCATCTACCGTCGGTAGCGGGAGCTTAACCGTAACCGCCGCAGATATCAGCCAATCTGGATCTATGATCCAATCCGCAGGGGCGGGGGCAGCCACGTTTAATGCAACAAGCGGCAACATAACATTAAGCAATGGGGCGAACGACTTTACGGGTACGGTATTTTTGAATAATTCCGGCGCGGGCACGACATCGTTAACTGAAAATAATGGCCTTAACCTCGGCTCATCGACCACCAATGGTGGCGATCTCACCATCACCGCAACAAATGGCATCACACTTTCCGGGACAACGACATCCAGTGGTGGAGATATCGTAGTGACGGCGAATACCGGGGATATTCAATTAGGCCGAGTAAATTCTGGTGCAGGACGCTTATCGATTGATGCGGTCATCGGAAAAGTACTTGGTAACAATAGCCCGATTACCGACCCGAATTTGAACAGTGCCATGTTAGAAATTCGCGCAGGAGACACACTTGGAGATTTTAATAACCCTATTTCAGTGAACGTACTTCCCGGCGGCACAAGTTTCTTTTTAGCCGGAAATGGCTCAGCCAACATCATTGGAATCACAGGAACCATTCTTGGTGGATCGGTGATCGTCAATGATGTAGCAGCAACAAACTCAGCAGTAGGCAAGGGGCAAAGCGTGTCATTCCTTGAGCAAAGTGTGGTCACTTCACAATCACCATCAAATAATCCGCTCTTTAGTATTTCTAGTGGTGGGCTACATATGCCTGATTATCCAAGACTATTGACCCGGTCTCCCAATGCCATTCATACGCTACAACCAGAAAAGGACCCGGTTGACAGGGTTATCAAAGTACCAATCATGGAATAATACGGTCAAGTCTGTATTGCCCAATGGAATGCCCTGGGCGAGATGGCATAATTGGCTATCCCAGCAGACGCCAAATTTCTTGATGCTGATATCTTTAAATCGACGGAATTCCTGCCACGTCGAATCATCATTAATGCACAGATAGGGAACGATGTCAGAGCTTTGGCTACCCAGCTGATGAGCTATCAAAATAATAACGGTGATTTTGGAGAATTGCCTGGCTATGGCGCATCCATTATCGATAGGGGGTTCGATCCATCGGGATCTGGTCTACCGGGTTGCATTACCGGAATGGGGGGAGGGGAGTTAGTTTGGGCAACTGGGGATTCGGCGGAATACGACCGCTGTAAACTCTTGTTCAGTGATCACGCTCAGAACGCGGCATGCCCATCTTTTTGCAGATCTTCGCTAAACCGACATCGGATAAACTGTACTGTTTTGCCAGACCTCTTCTAAAAGAAGTTTTTTGCCAAAGTTCTTCACGGCATAACTTAATGCACTCAATTTTTCCATCAGCATCTCTCAAAAATACTATTAACCAGCTCACTGCTGTCCCATTAACTTTTTTCCGTCAGGGCCTGCCCCGCGTAGCGCTTTGGGCATTCCGGCGAAGGCCGGAATCTAGAATGTTGTTGAAGCCGCTGGATTCCGGCCTTCGCCGGAATGACGAAGAGGTATTGTTGAATTTCATGTCTCTAAAACCTCCAAACGATATAAACACTAGATGTTTTGCCGGTTTAACCACAATACATATCAAGTTAACGGGACAGCAGTGTAACCAGCTATAAGTTATAGGTGGCAACCCAGCGCCAGCACGGTTTTGATTTTGGGTTATGGACACGCCAAATTGTAGCGGACTTAATACAAGAAAAATTTGGCATTGATATGAGTCTATCAGGTGTTGGGAAATTGCTTCACAGGCTTGGATTAAGTCCACAAAAACGGCTGAGGCGTACTTGTGCCAGTGTGCTCATGGTTATCTATCTTCGCACCGACCCGGTGTTGCCTGTTCGTAAATAGTGCACGCATAACGTGACATAGTAATGACTCATTCTACAGGTAACGCAAATAAAACAGGAACAGGCGCTCAAACAGATCTTTGACGGTAACGAGCTTGCGTGAATGACGTGGGAAGATATTCCAAAACGGGGGTTTGTCATCACTGGCCGCGTGCAGCCACATCGCATCGTTTTCCATATTTAAAATGCAGGAAAGCTCAAAACGGTAGGTGTGCGAGGGTTCCCGGCCGTTTAACACTGCCCGCATGTTCTTAGCGGCGGCTTCCGAGCGCAATTGCGCCATGTGTGCCTGGTGGGGTACCCAGGGCGGTGGGTTTTCATGGTTGCTGCAGTCTCCCGCTGCGAACACATTCTGCAAGCCTTTCACCTGACCAAACTTGTCGACATCAATATGTCCGCCAGCGGAAACCGGCAGGCAGGATTGTTGTATCCATTCCGGCGCCATGATACCGGGTGTGAACAGGACTAAATCGGATTTTCTGAAGGTGCCGTCCTCATCGCGCATACCACCTTCGACAAACTCTGCCGGCTCATAACCGTAGTCTAGAATAATGCCGCGTTCCGTCAGGCGGTCGGTGATGGCGCCAGTCTCACCCGGCTCAATATTCGGTGAAAAAAGATGGATTTCAAACTTATCCCGCAGGCCTTTTTTCTTCAGTGCATAGTCGAGCAGGCAGGCACATTCGTACATTTGCCCCCCGCGACCAGCGACAAAACCATCACGTTTGTTGAGCTTGAAACCCACGTAAATAATGCCTACCTGCAGCCCTTCCAGTTTCTGCAGGAACGCGTCCATGTCATCGGGGCCACCACAGGGTGAAAAGGTGTACCTACTTGTGCCGGGAATATCCTCGACCCTGAAGGCCGGGCCGATGCCCATGAACAGGGCGTCATTGTTATAACGGCCTTGCGTGGTCAATACGGTTCGCCCATCGTCCTGGATGTCGACTACCCGGTCGTCGATGAAACGGATATTCCGTCGCCATAGCCAAGGACGGATATCAAGCGTAATACCATTCTTATTTTTTTTACCAATGATGAATTCAGGTATGGCGGGGAAGTAGATAAACTGACCATTGCCGATAACTGTGATGTCATAACGTGAATAAATTCGGCGGCCAAAAAAGGCAAAAACAGGAAATGCCGGTAAGAATAAAAAATAACTGATAAAAAACAGGGATGCGAAACCATTGCCGACGATGATGATCTTCTTTTTCATAACATCTGCCTGATTATTGTTTTAGTTTCTTATGCGGCTCTTAGTATACTGTGCATGACGAGTAATAAAATACCTTCGGGTTTTCGTGATTACTAGCAATACCTACATGTATGGTTCAGCATTGTTACAATGCATCTTCCTTCAACGGAGGCCGTAAAATACATATTATTGGTGTGCAGGGCAAGGTCATTCCAGAGACTTGTTGCGCATGCAGATGATAAAAAAGAGAAAATATCAATGCTTTTTTTATTTCTTGCGCCCGAAAATGTACAAGGGTTGTGGCGATTGAATCAATCTTCGTTAGTGATTTTTTGCTGTCAGAGATGGTCCCGGTTGTCTGAACAGCCAAACCCAGTTCTATAAGTGGATCCCT
>CAZXZI010000047.1:0-20296 GCA_964645165.1 uncultured Ectothiorhodospiraceae bacterium | reverse complement strand
GACAATATTATTGTTATCACTGCAGATAACGTCACGTTGGATCTCAATGGTTTTACAATACAAGGCACAGGAACCCGAAGAGGAATTCAAATAACCGGTTCAAATATTGAAATTCGCAACGGCACGATAACGGGAACTTTCTATGCTATTGACGCCCCCAGCAGCAACAGCCCAAATATCAAAGTTCACGATATCCGGGCAATCAATAACGTGAAAGGTATTAGCTTATGGGGCGGACAAAATGTAGTGTCCAACTGTATCGTAACGGGTAACACTGCCGTTGGGATCACGGCTCACTACTCCACGGTAAGTAACAATATTGCTTCAAACAATGGCGGCTTCGGAATCTCTGCCAGCCATTCTGTTGTAACCAATAACACTGCTTCAAACAATAGCTCCATTGGCATTAGCGCTGATAACAGCACCGTAATAGGTAATACGGCGGACAATAATGGAACTGATGGCATTCGGGGAAATCGCAGCACAATCAAATCAAACACACTTTCGGAAAATAGCAATTACGGCATTTATGGTAACTTCGCAAACATCATTGAGAATTCTGTAACTGGTGGGCAAGGCACATCTGATATCGGAATTTATAGCGGGGCTGGTATTATCAGAGGAAACTCTGTAACCATGACCAACCTCGCCGCAACTGGCATTAAAACGGGCGTAAAAACACTTGTTATTAATAACCGGGTCGATAATAGCTACATCGGGATTGACGTAGGGGGAACGAATAGCGTCATCGAATCAAATACGGTTACCGGTTCAATGAGTCAAGGAATCTATTTCTACTTAGCGCGCAACTTTTACAAAAACAATAAAGTATTAGGCGGGTTTTCCCCATACGCTGGTAACGTGCCAACTGGCGTTGGTGACGGTGGCGGCAATATTAGCTTTTAATTGATCAGTCCTGCATAAAGATAGGGGTAACCCACCACGGCCACCCCTATCTTTTTTTAATTACTTAAATGCTAGGTTTAACCTTTTTTTACCACTACTTTCCTATCACCATCGGCGGATGAAAAATCATCTGCACCGTATTGCCATCCGGGTCGAGGCAATAAAAGCTGCGTGCGCCATCGCGGTGAGTGCGTGGTTCTGTTTTCATTCTGATGTCATGAGCGCGTAAAAAATCAAACCACTCATCGACGTCATCCATTTCATTTAGAAAAAAACCGATGTGGTCCAAGTGTTGCCCATCGCTAAAGTCACTTGCGACACGATGCAAGGCCAGGTTGTCATTCCCTGACGTTAAATAGACGGCGTTGTCGTCCGGTCGCCATTCCACAGCCATACCTAGAAGCTCAACATAAAACTGCTCGGTGACTTGGTAATTTTTCACGAACAGCGCGACATGGCGCATGCCCGTGGTGGGGTTCGGTTTAATCATATTTTTTTACCCGCTGCTAGCCCGTTAACTTTACTTCCGTCATTCCGGTGAACGACTCCATGGATGGAGGAGATAGAGTGACGCAGGAAGCCAAAGCCGAGGCCGGAATGACGTGAATGTATTACCGGTTTTCATGTCTCTTGCACCTTAAAGTCATGGGTGATCTCCGCTACCTGTCCCAACATTATGGAAGCGGAACAGTATTTTTCGGCAGACAATTCTATGGCGCGCTGTACATGCTTTTCACTCACGCCGTCTCCTGTGATTACAAAGTGAATATGAATCTTGGTGAACACTTTGGGTTCCGTGTCTGCACGTTCTGCCGCGATATCAACCACGCAGTCTGTCACCGGCTGTCGCGCTTTTTTCAGAATCATCATCACATCAAAGGCCGTGCAACCCCCCAGCCCCTGCAACAGCAACTCCATGGGTCGAATGCCCAGATTGCGCCCGCCGTGTTCCGGCGGCCCGTCGATCACCACCGTGTGGCCACTGCCGGACTCGCCGACGAACATCATCTCTTCCACCCATTTGATTCTGGCTTTCATTCATTTGCTCCGCTCCGGTTCCAAACGACCGGGGCGGTGAATTATAAACCGCGCTCGCAGCCATGCATAACCTCGGCCTCTGGCACCCTCAATATTCACCGCAACATGAATAAAGTATTTCCAAATAACTGCCGATAGGGTGTGTATCACGCCCAAAATACGGGCTACCCATAGGGGTCAAACACAGGAATAAGACATGAGTACAATACCCGACATCGTCCAAACACCGCCCACCATTGAGCGTTTTTTGGAGCATTGCCACCGGCGCCAGTATCCGGCCAAAAGCCTGATTATTTACGCTGGCGACAAGCCTGACGTATTGTATTACATTGTCGAAGGCTCGGTATCGGTGCTTATCGAAGACGAAACCGGCCGCGAAATCGTATTGGCCTACCTCAACCCCGGCGATTTCTTCGGCGAAATGGGTTTATTCGGTGGAGACAGTAACCGCAGCGCCTTCGTACGCGCCAAAACCAAATGCGAACTGGCGGAAATCAGCTACAATCGTTTCCGTCAGCTCAGTGAAAAAGACCCCGACATCCTCTTCGAGCTGGCCTCGCAAATGGCGCTGCGCCTGCGCAAGACCAGCCAAAAGGTCGGCAACCTCGCCTTCATGGACGTCACTGGCCGCATCGCCCGCACACTGATGGATCTCAGCAAAGAACCGGATTCCATGACCCACCCCGACGGCATGCAAATCCGCATCACCCGTCAGGAACTGGGGCGCATCGTCGGCTGCTCACGAGAAATGGTGGGACGAGTATTAAAAAATCTGGAAGAACAGGGGCTGATTACGGCGCAGGGTAAAACCATTGTAGTGTTTGGGGCGCGGTAATTCAGGGGAAAGAAAAAAGATAAAAGGGGAAAGTAAAATCACCGCGCTTACTTTCTCCTTTTATCTGTCATCACTGCTATCCCATTAACTTTATCTTGTGTCTGGCGCAGCTGGCGAAATACTTGGGGAAGTAGAGTATTTGGCAAATTAGAAACATGAAGATTAGTAATTTCCTTCCGTCATTCCGGTGCAGGCCGGAATCCAGTGATTTCAACAACTTTCTGGATGCCGAATCAAGTCCGGCATGACGATGTGGAGTTAATGGGACAGCAGCAACCTGTCATCAAACAATTCTGCAGCATCTCTTGCGGGGGCTTTGACACGTGTAAAATGCCCCCTCCCAAAAGGTGCTGTTTATCCAATCGGCTGACGTCGACCCAGCAATTAAAGAACTTTTTCTAACTCCGCAAATGTATCTGCCCGGGTTGAGGGCTCGATAACAATCCCCAGCTGGTAGCCGATCTGTGACGATGAATAAATCCCGCAAACCGTTTCAACCTGGGTATCTTCATCCGTTCTGACAACCAACATGTGTTTACGATTGCATGCTTTCATGGTTTCGACAATGTCGCCCACACTGGCATTGGCAACATCACTAAAATGCAACACTTCCAGCGATGCTTTCCTGGTCATGATGTCGTTTACGATAATATCGTCGCGGGTGCCGCCGCGCTCGGTGATGTACTGCAATGGCTTCTCACCCAATAAATCGGTTGCGGTTATCAAACCAACCAAATCACCATTTTCCGCCGTCACAAACAACAATCGCACGCCACAGGCAATCATGTTGCCATTGGCTTTGTTGATGGGTGCGGTTGCGGCAATGGAAAATGATGGCACTTTGGCAAGGTCAGTCATCACGCTGGTAGCGTCATCGGTTAATGAAACGTTGTCTGCATGTTCTGAAATACGACGCTCTACCTTAGCATTTTCCGCAATTGTAAAATTAGTGAGCGCTTTAAATCGATGAGTCATAATCATTACCTCGCAATACCGCTTTGTCCAGAGATCTTCTTTTTACCAAGATATATTAATTTTGATTAAGACTTCAAGCGATGAAGTCACTACAAATCAGTAAACCATTCGGTATGGCGCAGTCGGTCACATATTTCACCCGATAATTTATATGGGCAATATGGCTAGGCGAACAGCTTGGCAAGCTGTACTCCCGGGTCATCGGCGCGCATAAACGCTTCTCCCACCAGGAAAGCATTCACCGCATGTTGGCGCATCAATCGCACATCTTCCGCCGTATGAATCGCACTTTCGGTGACCACGATACGGCCGTCAGGAATCAAATCCAACATATCCAGCGTGGTTTTCAGGCTGACTTCGAAGCTACGCAGGTTGCGGTTGTTGATGCCGACGAGCGGCAGGTTCAACGGCAAGGCTCGCGCCAGCTCTTCGGCATCATGAACTTCCACCAACACATCCATGCCAAGCTGTGTCGCCAAATCCGCCAGCGCTTTCATTTGAGTATCATCCAGCGCCGCGACAATTAGCAAAATACAATCAGCATTGATGGCGCGGGCTTCATAAACCTGATACTGGTCAACGATAAAATCCTTGCGAATAACAGGCAACGAACAGGCAGCACGCGCTTGTTGCAGGTATTCTTCACTGCCCTGAAAAAAATCCTTGTCAGTGAGCACCGACAAACAGGCCGCACCGCCCTTTTCGTAAGAAATCGCAATCTCGGCTGGAACAAAATGCTCGCGCATCACGCCTTTGCTGGGAGAAGCCTTTTTGATTTCGGCGATTACCGCCGCATCTCCCGCGGCAATCTTGTTTTTTATCGCTGCCACAAAACCGCGGCCGGTATCGGCGCTCTTAGCAACAGCGGCACGCTCGATCATCTCCGCCAGACTCACCTGCTGACTGCGCTCGGCGATCTCTTCGAGTTTGCGGGCGATGATTTTTTTGAGGATGTCGGGGGTGTTGCTCATAAACGAAGACCTCTAATTATGCCACTCCGACGCAGGCCAGAGTCGAGAGGAATTCTCACGCTGCTTGATTCCGGCCTACGCCGGAATGACGAAAAAAAATCGCTAACTTTCATTTGATGTGTTTACAAGCGCATCCAACTTGGCGAGCGCCGCTCCACTGGCAAGCACTTCACCTGCTTTCACGATACCGGCGGCCAGCGAATCGGCCAGACCAGCAACATACAATGCGGCACCAGCGTTGAGCTGCACGATGTCCCGCGCCGGGCCTGGCTGATTTCCCAATACGCTTTTCACGACAGTTAATGATTGCGCGGCGTCCTCTACTTTTAGTGAGGCCAGATCGGCACGCTGCAGGCCAAAATCTTCCGGCTGGATGGTGAACGCATTTACCGCACCATCTTTCAGTTCAGCCACGAAGGTCGGCGCACTAATGCTGATTTCATCCATGCCATCTTCCGAATGCACCACCAGCACGTGGTTGCTGCCGAGATTGGCCAGCACGTGAGCCAGTGGTTCCACCAACGCTTTACTGAACACACCCAACAATTGATTAGGGGCACCAGCAGGATTGGTCAATGGGCCCAGCACATTAAAAATGGTGCGCACGCCCATTTCCTTGCGTGGGCCGATGGCATGTTTCATCGCCCCGTGATGTTTGGGCGCGAACATAAAACCCACACCCACTTCTTTGACGCACATGGCGACTTGCTCGGGGTTTAAATCCAGATTCACGCCCGCGGCCTCCAACACATCCGCACTACCCGATTTGCTGGAGACAGAACGATTGCCGTGTTTCGCCACCGTGCCACCAGCCGCGGCCACCACAAAACAAGACGCGGTGGAAATATTAAAGGTGCTACTACCATCACCCCCGGTACCGACAATGTCCACGATGTGCTCACCACTGACATCTACTTTGGAGGCCAGCTCACGCATTACGGTAGCCGCTGCGGTAATCTCGTCAATAGTCTCACCCTTCATGCGCAGACCGATGAGGAAGCCACCGATCTGCGCCGGTGTTGCCTCCCCGGTCATAATGGTGTTCATCACTGATTGCATTTCATCGCGGCTGAGATCACGGTGTTCGGTAACCGCGCGAATGGCTGATGGCATGTCCATCAAGTTTCCCCTTTCTCATAGGGTGAGCATTGCCCACCAACTAGCGCATAAATAAGATCTGTCAGGTGGGCGATACCCACCCTACGTTTACCGCTGTAAAAAATTCTTCAACAAATCATGGCCGTGCCGGGTGAGAATCGATTCGGGGTGAAACTGCACCCCTTCCACGTCCAACGTTTTGTGCCGCACACCCATGATTTCGTCCAGCTCACCACTCTTGTCATCAGAGACGTTTTCCGTCCACGCGGTAACTTCGAGACAATCCGGCAGACCGTTTTTTTCAATCACCAACGAATGATAACGTGTGGCTTCAAACGGATTATCCAACCCGGCAAACACACCTTTATTATTGTGATGAATCATCGAGGTTTTGCCATGCATGATTTCCTTGGCGTGCACAATCTTACCGCCAAAGGCCTGGCCGATACTTTGGTGACCGAGGCACACGCCCAGCACGGGCACCTTCCCCGCAAAGTGTTTAATCACTTCCAACGAGATGCCCGCCTCATTAGGTGTGCAGGGGCCTGGCGAAATTACGATGCGCTCAGGGTTCAGCTTGATCACTTCTTCTAACGTAATCTGGTCATTGCGATGCACGCACACATCCGCACCCAGCTCACCAAAATATTGCACCAGGTTGTAAGTAAAGGAATCGTAATTATCGATCATTAATAACATGTCTTTCTCTCGCCTTAGCGATGCCCCTCTTTCTTCCCGTCCAACCCAGCTTCAGCCATGGCCACGGCACGAAACACCGCACGACCTTTGTTCATCGTTTCTTTCCATTCCAGGTTGGGTTGCGAATCGTAAACGATTCCTGCTCCCGCCTGAATGTGTAATTTCCCGGATTGAATCACTGCGGTGCGAATGGCAATCGCCGTATCCATATTGCCATTCCAGCCGAGGTAACCTACCGCACCGGCGTACACGCCGCGCTTCACCGGCTCAAGTTCGTCGATAATTTCCATCGCACGAATTTTCGGTGCGCCACTCACGGTGCCTGCGGGGAATGTCGCGCGTAGCACATCCATCGCAGACATCCCCTTCTTCAGCTTGCCTTCCACGTTGGAGACGATATGCATCACGTGCGAATAACGTTCCACCAGCATTTTTTCGGTGAGTTCGACACTACCGGTTTGGGCAATACGACCTACGTCGTTGCGACCCAGATCGATGAGCATCAAATGTTCAGCCAGCTCTTTGGGATCGGCTAACAATTCTTCTTCCATGACGCGATCATCGGCTTCGTCACGCCCACGACGTCGAGTACCCGCGATAGGCCTAACGGTAACCACATCATCTTCTAGTCGCGTCAATATCTCCGGCGAAGAACCGGCGATGTGAAAATCATGCAGATTCAAATAAAACATGTACGGCGATGGATTCAAACTGCGCAGCGCGCGATACAAGTCCAGCGGCGGCGCAGAAAATGGAACGGATAAGCGTTGCGACAACACCACTTGCATCACGTCACCTTCGACAATGTATTCCCGTGCGCGCTCCACTGCCTGCTTGAAGCCGCCTTCGGTGAAGCCAGAGACAAAATCTTCTTCGTTGACCTCACTGCCTGCTCGCGGCTCAGCACGCGGCGTCGCCTCACGCAACCTGTCTTCCAACGCATCCAGACGTTTTTGCCCGGAGACAAAAGCGTCAGCCTGCGCCGCATCGACATGCACGATGAGATACAACTTGCCGCCGAGGTTATCGAACACCACCACTTCGTCAGACAGCATCAAGAGGATATCCGGTGTATTCAGTTCATCGGGGTTCGGACAGTTAGCGAGCTTTGGCTCGATGTAACGAATGGTGTCGTAACCAAAATAACCCACCAGGCCACCATTAAAACGTGGCAAGCCTTCTACCTCGGCTACTCGATAACGCGCCTGGAAATTTTCGACCCAGGCCAGCGGGTCTTCGCTTTGTAATGACTCCACCACTTCGCCATCGGTTTCCACTTCGATGAGATTACCGGCCACTTTCAACACCGTGCGACAAGGTAGTCCAATAATGGAATAACGCCCCCATTTTTCGCCGCCCTGCACGGACTCGAACAAATAAGAATACGGCCCATCGGCTAACTTGAGATAGGTGCTCAGCGGAGTATCGAGATCGGCCAGCACTTCGCGCATTAAGGGAATGCGGTTGTGTTGCTGGGTTGCTGAGAGGGCAGCAAATTGTTGTTCATTCATGTTCATCACCTACTAAATCCATCGGACAGGGAAATTCAATCGCATCGGCCTAGCCGTGCCATCGTTCCTGCTGCCATTGGGTTTGTGTGGCGTGAAACATCACTTCATTTCTATCCCAAGAATCAAATCTTGTTTATTTCGTCATTCTGGCGAAGGCCGGAATCTAGGAGCCATCTGCTACCACTGGATTCCGGCCTTCGCCGGAATGACGAAAATGAGTAAATCTTTACAATAAATCCTTCAACTCAGCCATGGAATCGATCACCACATCGGGATTGGACTCACGAATATCCACGCCGTGATTGTATCCGTAGCTCATGCAAATAATCTGAAAACCCGCAGCCCGCGCTGCCTTCACATCACTCACCGAATCCCCCAGCATCAGAGATTTTTCCGGCGCGACACCCAGCACCCCGGCAGAATGCAGCAGCGGTAACGGGTCGGGTTTCTTTTTTGCAAGGGTATCACCGCAAACGATGTTCGCAAAATCATCGTGAATACCCAAATCCTTGAGCAGCGGAATCGTAAACTGTGCTGCTTTGTTGGTAACGCAACCCAGCTTATAACCGGCTGCCTTCATATAATCCAGGCCTTCGCGCACACCAGGATACAGGCAACTGCGCTTGCTAGTGTTCACCGCGTACAAATCGAGAAACAGCGGATAGGCTTTTTCGAACAAGGCTTCGTCCGGTTCGCCATCGAGCTGGCCGATTAATGCGCGGCGCACCAAACGTTCCACGCCATTACCGACCCAGTTGCGCACCTCGGCTTCGCCGTGAGTGGACATATCCAGCGCCTTCATCATTTCATCGACGCAATAGGCCAGGTCGGGAACGCTGTCCACCAGGGTGCCATCCACGTCGATTAGAATCATTTCTGGTTTTTTTAATGTCATAGTTCTTATTCGACCACACCATTCAATACACATGAAAAAGGGCGCCATTTATTCTCTGTAAAAAAAGAAAAAAGGCGCCCTTAAAACTAACGATAAGTCGCTACACTTTGGCCGCAGCCAACTCGTTGCGGAAAGCTTTAATTACGCTATCGTAGGTATTGGTATCCGATTCTGACTTGGCACCAAACACCGCGGAACCCGCCACAAACATGTCGGCGCCGGCTTCCGCAATTTCGCGGATGTTGTCCACTTTCACGCCGCCATCCACTTCCAGACGAATATCCCGCCCGGATTCAGTGATGAGCTTGCGGGCTTCAGTGAGCTTGTCCAAAGTCGCGGGAATAAAACTCTGTCCACCAAAACCGGGGTTAACCGACATCAGCAGAATGATGTCCACTTTGTCCATCACGTATTTGAGGTAGTCCAGCGGCGTGGCGGGATTGAACACCAGGCCTGCCTTACAACCTTCGTCGTGGATCAATTGCAGGGTGCGGTCAACATGCTCCGAGGCCTCTGGATGAAAGGTGATGTACGAAGCACCGGCGGCAGCAAAATCGGGGATGATGCGATCCACCGGCTTGACCATCAAATGCACATCGATGTCGGCGGTGACACCGTGCTTGCGCAGCGCCTCGCACACCAGCGGGCCGATGGTGAGATTAGGCACATAGTGGTTGTCCATCACATCGAAGTGCACGACATCGGCGCCGGAGGCGATCACGTTATCCACTTCCTCACCGAGGCAGGCGAAATCTGCCGACAGGATCGACGGGGCAATTTTAAAATCAGGCATGGTTTTACTCTCTTTTATTTCACGAAGGCTTTTACAAAAAATCTGTTTTTATGCCTCGAAGGCATTTGGCCGTTCGTGACAAAAATTCTGGATCGAGGACTTTACCCTATTAGCGGCGATATTTCAGCCAATTTGGCGCTGACTGGGCTTGGTCTACCGCCGCGGAGCCGATATGCTCAAAAGCACCCAAACCCGATCTACCCCTGGAGTCAGTACGTGAATCTGCACATCGGCCTTCGAACGTTCCTTCTCAGCCTGACCCTGATCGCCACGGCCTCCGCCTCGGATATGGCCAAAGAGCAACGCTGGGCCGAGCAACTACGCGACCAACTGATGGTGGGCGAGCCCTTGCAGCTCAGCGCAGGCCAACAGGACTTTTTAGCCCTGTACACCCCGGCAGCGGGCAAACTCAAACGTGGTGGCGTGGTTCTGCTGCACGGCCTGGGGGCGCATCCGGACTGGCCTGATGTGGTTGCCCCGCTGCGCGCAGGCCTGCCCGACGCGGGCTGGGCTACGCTGTCGATCCAGCTGCCGATTCGCCCCAACGAGGCAAAATTTAAGGATTACCTGCCCCTGTTTCCCGAGGCCAATGCACGTATTTCCGCCGCCGTGCGCCATCTGCAAAAACAGGGACTGTTGAATATTGTCCTGGTGGGTCACAGCCTTGGTGCCGCCATGGGGGCGAATTTTCTCGCGCAAAAGGCGCCGGGCAGCGAGGCCATTCGCGCCTTTGTAGGTATTGGCATGAACCAGGCACCGGGTACGGCAGCAGACACGCCCACTTCGCTGGCCAAAATCAGTATTCCCGTACTGGATATCTTTGGTGCGCTGGATTTGCGTGGTGTGCTGGGCTCCGCCAAGGCGCGGGCGGCCAGTCAGGCAGGTAATACGGAATACCGGCAAATCCGCATTGCCGGCGCCGATCACTTTTTTCAGGGTCTGGATGCAAGGTTAGTAAAACGCGTATCAAGCTGGTTGAGCCGTGTCGCACCCAGCGAGGAAGTAAACAAGGAACCCGGCAAGGCGCCTTAGCGGGAAAAGCTTTTTTGCAGGCTGAAGTTGAGGCTGCGGGAGAACCAATTGACTTCGTTGAGCGTGGTTTCCCCATAACAATTCCCGCTGCAGGGTGGAGCGGGATCTGCTCCGTAAAAGCGATTCCGGCCAGCGCTGGTTTGCCATCGCTGCACCGACAACCCAATACCCCACTCCCAACTATTACCGGAGGGCAAACTGCGCCAGCCTAACTCCAACACCCAGCCTCGCCCATTAGCCCGATGCTCAAAACTGATAGGATGCTGAAATGCGGTGGGCGGATCGTTCGCTACGGTACGTAGATTCCAGTTAGCCTTGGCATAATAATCCACCCAGTGAGTCTCCAGCCGGGTATAAAACGCGCCTCCATTCGACAAGTCCCATATGGCATCCGCCCCCAACCAGGGGCCAGACCACTCAGCGTCATAGCTGGAATTAAGCCCAGGAAATGAGCCTAATGCAGGTATCACTTGATAGCCATCGGTCATACGTAACTGCTGGCGATGATAGGAATAACCAACCATGGGAATAATCCTAAACTGGTTCAATGCCCCTGGATAAAAAGAGGCCCCCAACCCACCAGACACATCCCACACGCGGCTGCCATCCACGCCATTGACCGAGCGTGAAAACTCCAGGGTTCGATTATTGCCGTCATAATCCGAATCCTGATTCACACCATTCCGTACCCAGCCATAATCAACATTCCCACGAAAAATGATGCCTGCATAATTCGTCTTTTGAAGTTCAGCCTTGAGCTGCAAAATGCCCAAATCCCGCCATTCCAACTCAGACAGAATATTGGGCCCAGCGCTGCCGCCATCGATATTCCAGTCTAGCGAATCCACCCGCTTACCCAGACTCAGCGCCAAACTCGATGACGCGTCTGCAGCCCGCACCGCGCCCGGAAACAAAACAGCAATGATCAATAAAAAAACTGGGAGCGAATACCGAAAAGAAGTACTCACTTAATACCCCGCGCTTCGCGTATGCGCTCGTAGGCGACACGAATCTCATGAGTTTTTTCTTCCGCCAGCTTCATCATTTCTTTTGGCAAACCTTTAGCCACCAGCTTGTCGGGATGATGCTGGCTAGTGAGTTTGCGATAGGCGCGTTTCACGTCGGCATCGCTGGACTGCGCTGAAATATTAAGAATCGCGTAGGCGTCGTCCTGAGACACCTGCTCAACATTCCCGCCTCTCGCCGCATGTTGTTCGGCACGTACCATGGCATCGAGGCGATCAAAATCAAGGGATGAAAAACCTAGCTCTTCACAAATAGTTAACAGCAGCCGTTTTTCGGCAGGATTCATTTCGCCGTCGGCATAGGCGGCATGCAGTTGGATTTCGATAAACATCTGCCGCAGGTTGCGCGCGCGGCGGGTAGCATAGTGGAAACGCGCCAGCATAGATTCCAGGGCAAAATCACGGTCTTTACCCTTAGAGAAAAGCCCGATAGCTTCGTGTCGCGCCGACTCCGACAACCCCATGCGCCCCATCACCTGACGTGCCAAAGCAATTTCAGCCTCGGAGACCCGGCCATCGGCCTTGGCCAGATTGCCCATCACCGAAAAGGTGGCTTCAAAGAAGGCGCGCTGAATTTCAGTTTGGCTCAGGCCACCCATGCCCGATGAAAAACCACCCCCAAAATTGGCCAGTCCACGGTCAAATTGATGTCCCAGCACGACACCGATGAGCCCGCCAAAAAGGCCGCCCATCATGTAACCCAGCACACCACCGATCAATTTCCCCCAGAAATTCAAACGTCCTCTCCCTATTCGCGTTCCCTGCACATCATTTTTTGGTTTTTATGTGGCTTGCACCAAGCATCTCTGCAAGCCAAATGACAGTATGCAGGTGATTGCCGGGAAGGAAGTATACCGTGAACACGGCGAAGGATTTAAGTATGTGACTGCGCGGGAATCCTGGCAGCCTGAAAATTCAGAACGTACGCGAATAAATATAAACCGGCTAAATAGCAAACGGGGTGCTAAGCACCCCGTTCAAAATTCCGCGTTAGATGCTGGCTGCATCAATCATTAAACCAACAGCGCCAATGATAACCGCTATGTTCAAAAATAATGTTGCCTTAAGTTCCATGATATTTCCCCCTCAGGTAGTTTGAAATTAGCGCATCAAATGCCTGTTTTGCCCCAGCCAGGCCGAAGCGGAATTCGATGCGAGGGCAAACCTTAGCAAATTACCCGGAGAATTATCAAGGCATTTTAGTCAAGTATTAACCACTTTTTTTATACGCTTATAATTTTGATGGACTTGTGTACCCCGCTCGGGAATTGCCTTTGCTGTCATAAAGATAAGCGTGAGTTACAATGTGAGATGATAAGTTTACAGCGTTAAATCTCAATGAATGGGCAGTATGGCCGCTAAAAAAATATCCCTGCATAAAGGCATTCGGAGCATCCGTGGCAAAATCCAACAACACCCCCTCCCCCAAAACGCCCGCTGAATCGCACTTCGTGCCCTGGCTTCGCAATGCCGCGCCCTATATCAACGCCTTTCGCGGGCGCACCTTTGTGGTGGTGTTCGGCGGCGAGGCGGTAGCCGATGATAGCTTCGCTGGGCTAATTCATGACTTCGCCCTGCTCAATAGTTTAGGGATTCGACTGGTGCTGGTGCATGGCAGCCGACCCCAAGTGGAGGCGCGACTCAAGGCACGGGCAAGCAAAACCGCCTTCCACCACGGTCTACGCATCACCGACGATGCGGCGCTGGCCTGTGTGAAAGAGGCCGTGGGTACGATGCGGGTGGAAATCGAAGCCTTACTGTCCATGGGTCTGGCTAATTCGCCCATGGCCGGCGCGCGCATTCGCGTCGCCTCGGGTAACGTGGTCACCGCGCGGCCGCTGGGCGTGCACGATGGTGTGGACTACCTGCACACCGGCGAGGTGCGGCGCATCGATGCCGAAGCAATCCATCACCAACTGGAACAGAATGCCGTGGTACTGCTCTCGCCACTGGGCTATTCGCCCTCAGGCGAGGTGTTCAACCTCAGTGCCGAAGACGTGGCCACCTCGGCGGCCATCGCCCTGCACGCGCACAAAGTGATTTATCTGGCTGAAGGGCCGGGGCTGCGTGATGCACGTAAACGTTTGACCCGCGAACTCACCTTCACCGCGGCGCAGCAGTTACTCGACTCACGGCGCAAACTGCCCGACGACATGCAGCGTATTCTGCACAGCGCGGTGAACCTGTGCCTCAACGGCATTCCGCGTGTGCACATTCTTAATCGGCAAGCAGACGGCGCCTTGTTACAGGAACTGTTTACCCGCGATGGCGTGGGAACACTGATCAGCGCCGATGCATACGATGACACGCGGCAAGCAACCATCGAGGACGTGGCCGGCATTTTAGAGTTGATCAGTCCGCTGAAAAAAGCCGACGTACTGGTGCGTCGTTCCCGCGAGCACATCGAAATGGAGATTGCCCGTTTTACGGTCGTCGAGCGTGACGGCATGATTATCGCCTGCGCGGCACTGAATCCGTTTCCAGAAAGTAAAATGGCCGAATTAGCCTGCCTCGCCGTGCACCCAGACTACCAGGGTGCCGCACGCGGCAATACCCTACTACAATTTGTGGAGGGACTGGCGCAAGAAAAAGCAATAACCCAGTTGTTTGTGCTCTCCACTAAAACCTCACATTGGTTTTTGGAGCGCGGTTTCAAAAAGTCTGACGCCAAAGCCTTGCCCATGAAAAAACGGGCGCTGTACAACTACCGGCGTAACTCAAAGGTGTTTATTAAGGGACTGCAGGGGAAAGTGAAAAAATAGCAGAGGAAGGAATCCGGACTTTGTTCACTTTTATCTTTGGCTCTGTTCGCTTTCCCCGGCAAAGCGAGAAAGCGCAGCAATCTAAGCGAGAAAGCGCAGCAAATAGAAGCGGCCAAAAAAAAAGCGGCCTAGGCCGCCTTCGAATATTTTATGATTATTTTTATAAGTCATTCATCGGCAAAGCCATTGGCTCTTTCAACGAATGCAAGGGAATTTAATGCAAGCCATGATTGGAGTCAAGCAGCAAATTCATTTATGTCATGTCAGTTCACTAATAATGACAATGTTACTTTTAGCAATTAACATTCAGAACAAACATTTAGTAGCGCGATCTTTTTTTAATCGATGATAAATCGTTTCCGTACACGACTTGCCGATGTGGATGCGCTGCCCCAGCTGGCCGTGTTGGGTTTGATCAGCGGCCTATTGGCCGGTGGCCTGATTATTCTGTTTCGCCTGGGTATTGAGCACACTCAAATCCGTTTTCTTCCTGGCGGTGATACCGAAAACTATGAGGCGCTCTCTGCGCTTACACGGTTTTTATTACCCACTGCGGGCGGCCTGCTCATTGGTTTGATCTTTCACGCGCTCAACACCGCCGGTGGCGGCGGCATCCAGGTGGGCATTGTGCATGTGTTAGAACGACTTACGTATCACCAAAGTCATTTACCGTTACGGAATCTTTTATTGCAGTTTGTGGGCGCCACCATCAGCATTGTTAGTGGTCACTCGGTAGGCCGTGAAGGTCCGGGCGTGCATCTCGGCGCCGCCAGCAGTAGCCTGTTCGGGCAGAGTCTGCACCTGCCCAACAACAGCATTCAAACCTTGCTGGCCTGTGGCGCGGCGGCATCCATCGCCGCTTCTTTTAACACCCCCATCGCCGGCGTCGTGTTCGCCATGGAAGTGATCGTCATGGAATACACTATCGCAGGTTTTGCTCCAGTGATTCTGGCTGCAGTTAGCGCCACAGCATTGACCCGTTCTGTGTTTGGTGCCGAACCGGCTTTCTCTGTGCCCTCGGTGAATCTTGCATCATTGTATGAACTGCCTTACTTGCTGGTGATGGGACTTGTCATCGGTGCACTGGCGGCAGGTTTTATTGCTTCACTAAAATGGATCACGGAAACCGGCAACCGGATTGTTATTTGGAAACGCATGACACTGGCCGGGGCACTGACCGGGCTCTGCGCGCTCATCGTCCCAGAAATAATGGGGGTAGGTTATGACACGGTCAATCAAGCCATGCTCGGACAGATTGGCATCGGACTACTACTTACCGTTGTGCTGTTCAAGACACTTGCCACGACTATTGGCCTGGGATTGGGACTACCTGGCGGTTTGATTGGCCCCACCTTAGTGATTGGTGCGGCTGCTGGCGGCATTCTTGGCCTGTTGGCGGAAATGGTTTTCCCCGGCCAGGTGGCCTCCCCCGGCTTTTACGCCATGCTCGGTATGGGTGCGATGATGGGTGCCACCTTGCAAGCTCCGCTTGCCGCGTTACTGGCCATGCTGGAACTCACAGCCAACCCGAATATCATCTTACCCAGCATGTTGGCCGTGGTGGTATCTGACATTACCAGCAGTCACATGTTCGGCCAAGAATCAGTATTTATCACCTTATTAAAAGCGCGCGGTCTGGATATGCGAAACGATCCGGTGGCACAATCCCTGCGTCGTGTTGGCGTAATGAGTGCGCTTAATGCATCATTTACACATGCGCCAAGAACGTTAAGCATCGCTGCTGCAGAAGATTTACTGGAACATCAACCACTGTGGATCATTATCGACGAAGCAGACAAACAGCCCGTGTTGTTACTCGCTGCGGACCTGGCATTATTTATCAACACGCAGCAGAATGACCGCGGCGAGGAAATCGACTTACTGGAAATCCCCGCACAGCGAGAAAATACCGGCAGCATACCGCAACAAGCCACCTTGCAAGGTGCACTGGACTTAATGAATGAAAAAGGGGTTGATGCCTTATGCGTGAATCTAAAACTCAGCAATCAAACTAATGAAATCATCGGCATTCTCACCCGACAAAATGTGGAAGCACATTACCGGGATGGCGGATAGGCCGCCACATTAATTCACCTCGCAAATTTCGGATACAAACACATGTTATGGATTAAAAGTTTTCATATTATTTTTATGGTGACTTGGTTCGCCGGTTTATTTTACTTGCCGCGACTGTTTGTTTATCACGCCATGAGCGATGACCAAATTAGTAACGAGCGTTTCAAGATCATGGAACGTAAATTGTTTTTTGGCATCATGACTCCCGGCGGCATCCTCACCATCGTGCTGGGCCTCATCATGTTGCAGGGTTACGGCTGGGAGGCCTTCGCAGGCACTTTGTGGATGCAGATAAAATTGTCACTCGTCGCTGTGCTGGTGGTCTACCATATTTACTGCGCTAAGCTGGTGAAAGATTTCAAGTTAGACCGCAACCAGAAAGGCCACGTATTTTACCGCTGGTTTAATGAGTTCCCGGTAATCCTGTTGATAGTGATTGTAATTTTAGTGGTTGTCAGACCGGGCTAGTTAGCATTCCACTGGTCACTGGCCATTGCCACTCGGGTAGCGAGATGGGTTCTCTACCCGTCTCCACTGCGCGCAACCAGCATTCAGCATCCAACAGATGTTTACCCCAATGGGTATAAAAACTGTACTGCCAAAGTTCAGCGGCACACTGCGGATTACTGGGTAACTGAATAAGCCCCTGCTTGAGATCAAAATACATGTCGGCAAGATTATCGGCCATGCGTTCACAAAGCTGCCGGCGCTGGCGTGGGCCTACCGGCATCTCGGCGTAGGCTGCACGAAGAAGACAGTCCTTCTGTAAATCATCACTCAAGTTCAAAAACAGCTCACAGCGTTTTTCATCGTCATAACCTAACACCGTATAGCCATCTTTTGTCGGCGTCGCCAATGCTGTCACCGCCACATGTAACCGCGGCAACAACTTCGCCAGGCTGCGCATCCAATCGGCATCCCGGCGCCCATCAATTAGCGCACAATACTGCCGCGCCACAGACGCCATTCGACCACATTGTAAAGGCATCTCTTTCATCCAGACACTCCAAAATCACGACTTCGAGATACTGACCAAACCGAAATAAGTGTAGTCCAAGCCGTGGCTGTTTGCCGGACCGATCACCGCGCCCACGCATCCCAACAGGAGTGTTACACTTCACGCAAGCATATCCAACCGCAAGAACATCAGCGGTTCTTTTTCGTCAAGAGGGCGCATCCATGATTGAAACCACCAGCACTCCCGTGGTGATGAGCTTTGCCGGCACCGACCCCAGTGGTGGTGCCGGTCTGCAAGCCGATATCGAAACCCTGATTAGCATGGGCTGTCATGCCGCACCGGTGGTCACTGCCGTTACCGTGCAAGACACCCAACAGTTGTTTAGTTTCCAGTCCATGGATTCAGGCTTGATCATCGAACAAGCCCGCGCCGTGCTGGAAGACGTGCCCGTGGCTGCGTTCAAAATTGGCATGATCGGCAGCGCAGAAAACGCAGAGGCCATCCAGAGTATTTTGCTCGACTACCCCGATATTCCCGTGGTGTTGGATCCGCTGATTTCAGCCGGCGGCGGCGGCGAACTGGCCGATGACGAACTCATCGACGCCATGGTCAACCTACTATTCCCACTCACCACCATACTCACTCCCAACAGTGAAGAAGCTCGCGCATTCGCTCCAGAAGCCGACACGCTGGATGCCTGCGCGCAAGAATTACTGGAACTGGGCAGCGAATTTATTCTCATCACCGGCAGCCACGAAAGCACACCCAATGTGGTCAATAATTTATACGGCGACAGCAGACTACTGGAAAGCTACACATGGGATCGCCTGCCCGGCGTGTATCACGGCAGTGGCTGCACCCTGGCCGCCGCCATCGCCGGTCTGCTGGCGCAAGATTTACCGCCCGTCACCGCCGTGCTGGAAGCACAGGAGTTTGCCTGGGAAGCACTTAACAACAGTTATCACGTCGGCATGGGACAAAGCATACCCAACCGATTGTTTTGGGCACGCGGTGACGATGACGATGAAAAAGAGCCGCCGCAACAGCTGCACTAAAATATGCACAATCCTAAGCTGAGCGGCCTGTACGCCATCACCGATGCCACACAGACTGATCAAGCACAACTCATCTCCGATGTTGGACAGGCACTACTCGGCGGCGCGCGCATCATCCAGTTCCGCGATAAAAGTAACAAGCAACAACAACGACTTCAAACAGCCAATCGGTTGCGTGAACTGACTCAACAACACGAAGCCCTACTCATCATCAACGACGATGCGCAACTGGCCAAAGATAGTCATGCCGATGGCGTGCATCTCGGTCGTGATGATCAAAGTATTACTAACGCACGCGCACAGCTAGGCGCTACCGCCATTATCGGCGTTTCGTGTTACAACGATTTTTCACAGGCAAAGCAAGCAGCCGAAAATGGCGCCAATTACGTCGCCTTTGGTCGATTTTTTCCGTCACGCACCAAACCACAAGCAACGCCGGCAAGCACAGCAATACTACAAAAAGCGAAACTTGAAATAGCTATTCCTATTGTCGCCATTGGCGGTATCACCGTCGACAATGGCGGACAACTTATTAACACCGGTGCCGACATGCTGGCGGTAGTCGATGGACTTTTTGGCCAAACTGATATCCAGACCACTGCACTCTGTTACCAAAGCCTCTTTACTACTCCTCTTTAGTGGATCAGACATGAAACAGTCACTCTACGAATCCGTCGGCGGACTTGCCACGTTGGAAAAGGTTCATAAGATTTTTTACGACAAAATCTACGCCCATCCGTGGCTAAAACAATTTTTTTCCGGGCATAGCCAAGAGGCCATCGAAGGTCGACAAACCAGTTTTATGGGAGAGAAAATGGGCGGCCCGAAATATCTGGGCAAGCCCCTCAAGCAAGTGCATGAAAATATGTACATCACTCCCGAGCTGTACAAATTGCGTCACGAAATATTAAAAGAGTCGTTAATTGAGGCTGGGGTTGCCCAAGAGGCTGTTATGCGCTGGCTGAAAATCGACGATGCCTTTATGAAACAAATCGCCAAAAAGTCCGTGGAAAGCTTTTATCGGGATTTTCACTTCAGCTTCAAACAAAGAATCATCATTCCAAAACCACCAATCACTAAGCACCAATGACAAACAACGAAACACATAAACCTGACAATATGCGGCGTACATGTAAGCATAACCGACAGAAATATGAAACGAGCTCACTTTTCACCCACGAAAATCTAAGGTGGATTAGACAAACTGTTATAAATTAAAAAACTTACATCGATATCTCGAGACGCACAAAAGTGACAAAACGAGCTGGGGTGACATACAACTGTTAACCTTACGAGATAAAAATTGAGCCATTTTTTAATCGCGCTATTAGTCCCGGTGGTTTTAAGTGTTCTCTTTGCCTTTGCTGGAAGGGCGAAACCTATCAAGACTGAAGATGGAGGGTATTTGCTTGAGTATGCAAATGGTATAAAAAGATTTGTTGTAGGATTCACACTATTAATGCTAGGCGGCCTTGTTTTTTTGTTTACTAAAGCTCCAATAAAAGATTCTGGTGATCTTTATGCGGTAGGTTTCTTGTTTTGTTTTTTCATTATTCATCATCACTAGTGTCCCATAAACTTTCATGAGAATTGCAGTCTTGTTTGAAGATGAGAAAGCTTTGGCTCCGGCGGATCTCCACGCAACAGCGTTTGCAGGTCGCGCCGTT
>CAZXZI010000046.1:0-20933 GCA_964645165.1 uncultured Ectothiorhodospiraceae bacterium | reverse complement strand
CGCCGCCTTCTTCCATCTCGTAGTAAAAGTCATTACCTTCACGAGTACGCTCACCCACACCGGCGAACACGGAGAAGCCGCTATGCTCAACGGCAATGTTACGAATCAATTCCATCAGCGTTACGGTCTTGCCCACACCCGCACCACCGAACAGACCGATTTTGCCGCCCTTGGCGATCGGCATGACCAAATCGATAACCTTGATACCGGTTTCGAGAATATCCAGGCTTGCAGCCTGCTCGTCAAAAGCCGGTGGCTTACGATGAATCGGCATGTACTTGTCAGCCGGGACTTCACCAGCCTGATCAACCGGGCGACCCAGCACGTCCATGATCCGGCCCAGGGTGCCCTGACCCACGGGCACTTGAATCGCGGCACCCGTGCCGGAGACTTCCAGGCCGCGTTTCAGACCATCTGTGGTACCCATGGCAATGGCACGAACAACGCCGTCACCTAATTGCTGCTGTACTTCTAACGTTAGATCAACGTCGTTCAACTTCAGCGCTTCGTAGATATTCGGCATCGAATCGCGCGGGAACTGTACGTCGACCACAGCGCCGATGATTTGTACGATCTTTCCTGAACTCATGTTTCAGTCCTCTTTTCTTTATAGTAACTAGGGTCGAGTTGCTAGCTGCTAGGAAAAAACCATTCCTCGATACTAGTCACTCGTAACTCGACACTTAATATTTAAACGGCGGCAGCACCACTCACAATTTCTGAGATTTCCTGCGTGATCGCCGCCTGGCGGGCTTTGTTATAAGCCAGATTCAATTCGTCGATAAGGTCACCGGCATTATCCGATGCGGCCTTCATCGCCACCATTCGTGCTGATTGTTCGCAGGCGACGTTTTCCACTACGGCCTGATAGACCAGTGATTCCACGTAACGCGTTAACAAGTCAGTAATCACTTCTTTGGCTTCGGGCTCGTAGAGGTAATCCCAATGATGGGCGTACTCTTTTTCCTCTGCAGCCTGAATCGGCAGTAACTGCTCAATCTGCGGATCCTGCGACATGGTGCTGACGAACTCGTTGTACACCACGTACAAACGATCAATCTCACCATTGTCATAGGCATCCAACATCACCTTGATGGTACCAATCATGTCGGTCATGCGCGGGGCATCACCGAGATGAGAGGTTTCCGCCGCAATGTTGCTACCCAGACGCCTAAAGAAACCGGTGCCTTTGGAACCAATGGTGCAGACATCAATGCCGACATTTTTTGAATCCCAATCTTTCAGTGACTTTAATGTGCTACGAAACAGGTTCGCGTTCAAACCGCCACACAATCCGCGATCACTGGAGATCACAATAAATCCCACACGCTTAACCTCTCGGTCCTGCATGTAGGAATGCCTATACTCCGGATGCGATTGCGCCAGGTGATGAATCACGTTGCGAATCTTTTCCGCGTACGGACGTGATGCCCGCATGCGGTCCTGTGCCTTACGCATTTTACTCGCGGCCACCATTTCCATGGCACGCGTAATCTTTTGCGTGTTCTGGACGCTTTTGACCTTGGTGCGTATCTCTTTGCCGACTGCCATGCCCTTCTCCTAACGTAAGTCCTGTGCTTAACTTTTTAACAATAAGACAGGCTTAGTAAGTGCCAGACGCTTTGAACTTCTCGATGGCCGCGGTCATCTCAGCGGCGATCTCATCGTTAAAGTCACCGCTTGCGTCGATCTTGGCAAGCAAGTCAGCAGAGTTAGCACGTAAGAAAGCGTGCAAAGCGGTTTCAAAATCAACCACTTTGTTCACGTCAACATCGTCGATGAAGCCTTCGTTAGCGGCAAACAATGAGCACGCCATCTCAGCAACGGACAAAGGTGAGTACTGCAACTGTTTCATCAGCTCGGTAACACGCTGACCGCGTTCGATCTGCTTACGAGTAGACTCATCCAGATCGGAAGCAAACTGCGCAAACGCAGCAAGCTCACGATACTGCGCCAAATCCAAACGCACACCGCCGCCCAATTTCTTGATGATCTTGGTTTGTGCTGCACCACCCACACGAGACACCGACAGACCTGCGTTAATCGCAGGACGGATACCGGCGTTGAACAAATCAGCTTCCAGGAAGATCTGACCGTCGGTGATAGAAATCACGTTAGTAGGCACGAAGGCCGACACGTCACCCGCTTGGGTTTCAATGATTGGGAAAGCGGTCAAGGATCCGGTTTTACCTTTCACTTCACCATTGGTAAGACGCTCGACTTCTTTTGCATTGATGCGGGAAGCACGTTCCAACAAACGGGAATGTAAATAGAACACGTCGCCCGGATAGGCTTCACGACCCGGTGGACGACGCAGCAACAATGAAACCTGGCGGTATGCCCAGGCTTGCTTAGTCAAATCATCATAAATAATCATGGCGTCTTCGCCGCGATCACGGAAATATTCGCCCATGGTACAACCAGCATACGGCGCGATGTATTGCATAGCCGCAGGGTCGGCAGCCGTTGCCGCAACGATGATGGTGTGATCAAGCGCGCCGTGTTCTTCCAGTTTGCGCACCACGGCGGCAACGGAAGAGGCCTTCTGACCAATAGCAACATAGATACACTTAACGCCCGTATCTTTCTGGTTGATGATGGCATCGATGGCCACCGCAGTCTTACCGGTTTGACGGTCACCGATGATCAGCTCACGTTGGCCACGACCAACCGGCACCATAGCATCGATGGCTTTCAAACCAGTTTGAACGGGTTGATCAACCGATTTACGTTCGATAACTCCCGGAGCCACTTTTTCAATCGGCTCATGACCGGCGGCTTCAATTGCGCCTTTACCATCAATGGCAACACCCAGCGAGTTAACTACTCGACCCAGCAGGCCTTCACCAACAGGCACTTCCAGGATGCGGTTAGTACACTGAACTTTGTCACCTTCGGTGATGTGCTCGTAAGCACCCAACACCACGGCGCCAACAGAGTCTTGCTCCAGGTTCAAAGCCATACCAAAGGTATTGCCAGGGAACTCGATCATCTCACCTAACATCACGTCGGACAGACCGTGGATGCGCACGATGCCGTCGGTGATACCCACCACAGTGCCTTCGTTGCGCGCCTCGGTAGAGACATCAAAGTTAGCGATACGTTTTTTAATCAGCTCGCTGATTTCAGACGAATTTAATTGCATTTTCTTTTTCCTTTAATGGAGGCATCCGTTGCTTACGGTCAGCCTGCCAGCTCCACGGAAAGCTTGTTTAATTGACCACTCACTGAACCATCAATCACCATATCGCCCGCTTTGATGATGGCTCCCCCCATGAGGGATTCATCAACGGTGCACTTAAGAGACACTTCACGTCCCAAACGTGCTTTTAGCTTGTCGGCAATCATCGATTGTTGTGCGGCACTGACTTCCTGAGCAGAAACGATTTCGGCTTCAACGGTTTTTTCCGCTTCGGCTTTCAGTGTTTCAAATTGCTCGGCGATTTCAGCGACCACATCCAGGCGGCGATTTTCAGCCAGCAGCTTGACCAGGTTACGGCCTGCGTCTGTCATTACATCGCCAGCGACATCAATTACCAACTGGGCCATTTGCTCTTTGCTGACACTGGTGTTGCCGATAAGGCTTTGCATGTCCGCATTGGCTGCAATCATCGCAACGGTCTGCAACATGGCAGACCATTCCTTCAATTGGCCAGCGGCATCCGCTGTTTGAAAAACGGCTTCGGCGTAAGGTCGGGCGATAGTAGATTTTTCAGCCATGGCCTTAAATCTCTGCTGCCAGATCGCTCAATAAAGCGTCGTGAGATTTGGCATCGATTTCGCGCTTCAGCACTTTTTCGGCACCGGCAACGGCAATGCTGGCGACTTGCGCACGCAAGGCTTCTTTTGCCTGATTAATTTCACGTTCGATTTCAGCGTTAGCAGCAGTAACGATTCGCTCACCTTCGGTGCGTGCTGTTTCTTTGGCTTCTTCCACAATTTCAGAAGCACGCTTCTGGCCTTGTGCAACAACTTCAGCCGCTTGATCTTTCGCTTCTTTGAGCACCTCAACCGCTTTCTTTTTAGCAAGCTCTTCTTCGTGCTTACCTTTTTCAGCGGCGGCGAGACCATCGGCGATACGCTTTTGGCGTGCCTCCATGATGCCCGACAGAGGTCCCCACATCACTTTGTTGACAAACCAAATCAACAAACCGAACGCGATCATCTGCGCTATTAGGGTTACTGTAATATTCACTGTTTCATTCCTCCCGGCTTGTCACTATTCGCATAAAGCAAATAGTTCATTGCCAAGTTAGTGGCTTCACTTAATACTTTCTATTTCCAACAAAGTATTAAAGCGCGCCGATAGCGGCAGCCAAAGCACCAACGAAGGGGTTAGCAAACAGGAACCACATTGCGAAGGCCAGAATGATGAACGGGAAAGATTCCATCAGACCAGCGAAGATGAACATGTTGGTCATTAACACAGGACGCATTTCAGGCTGACGCGCAATGCCTTCCAAGGTCTTGGCACAGATCAGGCCCCAACCGATTGCGGAACCCAGACCAGCAGCGGCCAAAATTACACCCACACCAACTGCGGTGTATGAGTAGATCATCGCGATCATATCTGGTGTCATTGTTACTCTCCTTAACTTAAAAAATAAAAAATTAAAAAACCAAACCGATTACTAATAAAAACAAAACTATTTACTGACTAAAAGCACGCAGTTGCAGGTTAGTGATCTGCGGTATGCGCCATACCCAGATACACGATAGTCAGCACCATGAAGATGAAAGCTTGCAGGGTGATGACCAGAATGTGGAATAACAACCAACCCAGGTCCAGTACCACTTGCAGTGGGAACCAGATCAGCATGCCTGCACCCAATGTAGCGGCACCGGCCAGCAGTGCGATCAACAGGAACACCAACTCACCGGCAAACATGTTTCCAAACAAACGCAGGCCGAGGCTCAAAGGCTTGGCAAGCTCTTCGATTGCGGTCATCACGATGTTAGCGGGCATGGCAAATTTGCCGAAGGGGTGGAACAGGAACATCTTCAGGTAACCCAGCGGGCCTTTTACCTTCAGATTGAAATACAAAGACAGAATGAACACGGTGAGCGCCATGGCCATGGGTACGCTTAAGTCGGTGGTAGGCACCACTTTGAGGTGATGAATCCCAAACCAGCCGCCGATCAACGGCAACAAGTCCACCGGAATCAAATCCATGAAGTTCATCAACCAGACCCAGACAAAAATGGTCAACGCCATGGGCGCAATCAGCGGATGATGGCCGGGGAAGGAATCTTTTACCTGGGTTTGCACAAATTCAAGAATGGATTCCACAAAATTCTGGAAGCCGCCGGGTACGCCATCGGTGGCATTCCTGGCAACACGTGCGCCAATGGTGACAAACAGAATGCCCAGCACTATTGAAATAATGATGGAGTCGAGGTTCCAGGTCATAAACCCTTCACCCACGTGATTGTTGGTTAAATGATGCTGGATATATTCAACGGTGCCACCACCGCTGGAACCTTCTGCTGCTTCACTCAAGACCCTATCCCCTTAAAGTTTTTTTGACCTGAATTGCGGCTCCAGTGTGGATGAAGCGTGCCAGCGCTTGGCTTGTAGAGTGGATATTCGACTAAGCGGAATCCTTATTGCGATTCCCGCAAGAGAATATATCGCCCTACAAGCCAATGACTGGTGCGATTCGCCGCACTGGAGTCATCGATCCAGGTCTGAGCCGCCCGCCGCTTTCCGGTCACGCACGCTCATCAAGTAACTGGCTTGTGCCAGGGCGAAACCGATAAAAACGGCCATCGCATCGAGCTTCAATAAACCCAGCCCGACTCCCAGCAACACAATCACCGCTGCAAATCTCACCACAGCGCCGATGTATAAAATCATCATGCTTAGTTTGGGATCACTCAGCGCAGACGCATTCGCGCGCTTAAAGCCGCCGATCGAAATCAGGGCGAGCAGCACACTGCTCAGGCCTCCGTAACCGGCCGACAGCGCCTTCCACAAACTTTCTTCAACCATTCCTTGCGCATAAACAACAGCAAAGAATGCAGCCGCGACGACCAGGGTCATCAGCAACTGAACTACAACCACCCGTTTCGCTTTTCCAGCAAGCCCCTTATCAATGCCGTTCATTGAACCATTCATCGACATGACGCTCACTGCAACTTCGGATCGTTCAATAATTTAAACACTTTCAAAAACCCGCCGACCAAGCCCAGGCCACCAAATGCAACCATAAAAATCGGGGAAGTCTCTAACCAGCCATCCACCCAGTAGCCCAGTAAAAAACCGGCGATGACTGTCGAACTCAGCATAGTACCGACGCTAATCAGCAACAGCCCGGGGCCTTTGGGTTTGCTCTTGCTCATTTACAACCCCGAAAGGCCGAAACCCGCACACACATAGAGCACCCCAAAATTGGGCACGAAGTATAACCACCCGCCCTGACTGCGGCAAGCTATTACAGGGAGATATTTGGCTTTCGGAATGCCTGGATTGGTTTTTCGGGCCATACGCAAACGAGCCGACAGTTGCCGGCCCACTATTACACAAAACGATGCACACTATTCGGACAGATATTCCTGCAAACACTCCAGGGTACCCTGCCACCCGCCCATGTGAGCTTGGCGCAATTCCTCGCTCGGAATTTTTTCATGCGTCAAAGTAATCTCAGTGCCACCATCGACCTCCGCAAATTCAGCGGTTAACAGCGTCTCACCCATATTGGCCCCACCTTCAATCCAGCCAAAGGTCATCACGATGCGATTAGCCACATCGATCTCGACAAAGCTACCCGCGCAAACCGAATCTTCATCCGCCTCATCCGTGCAATCTGAATCCTTGCCGGTGGGAACCATGCGGATTTGGTATTTCCCACCCGTATTAAAGTCATATTTCTCAATGGTGCTGTTATGCGAATGGGGGCCAAACCATTTTGCTAACGCTTCCGGGCTCGACCATGCGGCAAATACCTGGTCAATACCAAATTTGTAGTGATGCTGCAGGGTCACCACGTCCGTTGCGGCCTGTGCTGCGACTGTCATTGTCCTTCCTCCTTGTTGGTGCGATTAATCTCACTGGTTGATTCTAAATAGCGCTCCAATGCGCCCAATTGCTGTTCCCAAAAAACCCGATATTGCTCGACCCATGACACCGCAGCCTGCATGGGCTGCGGATTCACCGTAAAACGGTGCATGCGTCCATCACGCCGACGGCGAATTAACTGCGCCTTTTCAAGCACCTTCAAATGCTTGGACACCGCAGGTAGCGAAATGCCAAAAGGTGCTGCCAAATCACCGGCCTGCGCCTCGCCTTTCGCCAGCTGCTCAAGAATGGCGCGCCGCGTGGGGTCGGCCAGCGCCGCAAACGTCCCGTCTAATGCTTCGTTACTATATTTAATCATGTGGTTAAATATAGTCACAAGGAAAAATAATGCAAACAATATTTGCTGCACGAACCTGCAGGGTTAAAATTAAAAGGAGTGGGGGTAATGAAAGGCACTCGCCATGAAGTTAGCGAGCGCCACAAGCCTGCTAAAGCAAACTTATTGAATCCGGCTAAGTATGCCTTCCAGCTCATCAAGGCTGTTGTACTGGATCACCAGTTTGCCATTGCCCTTGGCGGCATGCTGAAACTGCACCTTGGCAGCCAGCTTTTCTCCAAGTTCGTCCTGCAGGCGTTTGATGTCAGGGTCGAGTGACCTGGCACCCTTTTTAGCCTTGGCAGGTGAATCACTGCCCAGGCGACGAACCAGCTGCTCGGTTTCTCGCACGGAATAACCTTTCGCGGCCACGTCACGCGCGGCCTCGCTTTGTGCCACGCCTTCCAATGCCAGCAGGGCGCGGGCATGACCCATTTCCAGGTCACCGTGTTCGAGCATCGTGCGCACATCTGCGTTGAGCGTGAGCAGACGCAGCAGGTTGCTCACTGCGGCGCGGGAACGGCCCACGGCACCGGCGGCCTGTTGGTGGGTCATCTCGAATTCATCGATCAGCCGCTGCAGGGCAATGGCCTCTTCGATGGGATTGAGGTCTTCGCGTTGGATATTTTCGATGAGCGCCATGGCAATGGCGGCCTCGTCGGGCACATCGCGCACCACGGCGGGAATATCATGCAAACCCGCAATCTGCGCAGCACGCCAGCGACGTTCGCCGGCGATAATTTCATAACGGCCACCCTCGATGGGACGGATGACGATGGGCTGTACCACGCCCTGCGCCTTGATGGAGTTGGCCAGCTCCTCGAGACTTTCGGGATGCATGTCGGTACGCGGCTGATATTTACCCGGCTGCAGCAAGTCGATGGGGACTTCGCGCAGATCTGCGCTTTGCGGTTCTTCCATCACTGCAGCCGCGGAGCCTCCCAGTAGTGCATCCAGCCCGCGTCCCAATCCTCGTTTTTTTACTGCCATTTTTTTACCGCCACTCTTTTATGCAGTGTCTTCTGCAATGTCTAATTTAATGTCTTTTCAGCTGACTCAGGCACCCACTGCCCGCACCTGACCATCCAGCGCCTTGTCGCGGCGCAGCATTTCTCCCGCCAACGCCAGGTAAGCCTTAGCGCCGCGTGAACTTTTATCATAGGCCAGCGCCGGCAACCCATGGCTGGGCGCTTCGGCCAAGCGAATATTGCGTGGAATCACGGTGCGGAACAGCTTGTCGCCAAAGTGCTTGTTAAGCTGCTCGGAAACATCGCCAGACAAGCGATTGCGTGGGTCGTACATGGTGCGCAACAAGCCATCAATTTGCAGGAAAGGATTCAGCGAGCCCTTCACCTCTTCAATGGTATTCACCAGCGCGGTCAAGCCTTCCAACGCGTAATACTCGCACTGCATGGGGATCATCACCGACTGCGAGGCCACCAGCGCATTGAGGGTCAACATGTTCAGCGAGGGCGGGCAATCGATAAGAATATAATCATAACTCCCAATCACATCGACCAGCGCATCGCGCAGACGGCGTTCTCGCTGCGGCTGCTGCAGTAATTCCACTTCGGCAGCGGTGAGGTCGGCATTAGAGGGCAGCATGTCGTAACCCGCCTCGCCGGTGGACACCACCGCCTCAGCCACCGTCGCCTCCTGCATCAACACATGATAACTGGATAGCTTCACGGCGTGTTTGTCCACACCACTGCCCATGGTGGCGTTGCCCTGCGGATCAAGATCCACCAGCAATACCTTGCGCTGCGTCGCCACTAGCGAAGCCGCCAGATTGACGCTGGTGGTGGTTTTACCCACGCCACCCTTTTGGTTGGTGACTGCGATAATTTTTCCCATATTCCGTTCCGCCTTTCCATTTCGTCATCCCGGCGAAGGCCGGGATCCAGATTCACGATTGTCGCAACTCTCTCTGGATTCCGGCCTTCGCCGGAATGACGGATATTTTTATGTTACTCGCCGCAGGCACGCTAAATGCCGAACTTCGTCCAGCCCCGGCACCTGCAATGGCTGCACCGCTTCCAGGACAAAGGCCGCATCCAGATCCTGCAATTCTGCCGCTGGATCGGCCCCTTTCATGGCCAGTATTACCCCGCCGGGTTTGCAGTGCTGACCCGCACCGGCCAACATGTCCGTCACCAACGCAAATGCCCGCGACAGCACGACATCAAACCGTTGCTCCGGCTCATTCGTCATTCCGGCGAAGGCCGGGATCCAGATTCACGATTGTCGCAATTCTCTCTGGATTCCGGCCTTCGCCGTAATGACGGATATTTTTACGTTACTCGCCGCAGGCACGCCAAATGGCGAGCCTCGTCCAGCCCCGGCACCTGCAATGGCTGCACCGCTTCCAGGACAAAGGCCGCATCCAGATCCTGCAATTCTGCCGCTGGATCGGCCCCTTTCATGGCCAGCATTATGCCGCCGGGTTTGCAGTGCTGGCCGGCACCGGCCAGCATATCGGCCACCGTGGCAAAAGCCCGCGACAGCACTACATCAAAAGCCTGCTCGGGCTGAAACGATTCTGTACGGGCATGTTCCACCAGTACATTATCCAATTCCAGCTCCGCCACCGCCTGCTGCATAAAGCGCGTCTTTTTGCTATTGCTGTCCAGCAGTACGAACCTGCGTTCGGGGTGCGTTCCCGCGCTGAGCAAGGCCAAAGGAATGCCCGGCAGACCCGCGCCAGCACCCACATCCAAAACCCGATTGCTTACCTCATCCAACGCTTCATCAAGGAAGGGCAACACCGTGAGGCTATCCAACAAATGCCGCGTCACCATCTGAGTGGGATCACGCACCGCCGTCAAATTGTAAACGCGGTTCCATTTGTCCAGCAGCCGTACATAATCCAGAAGCTTGGCCTGAACATCAAGCGCACAATCCAGATTTAATTCCCGTATTCCTACAGAAAGCCCAGCGGACAGCACCGCATCCAGCGATGCCTGTTTCACAGAATGCTTCGCCAACCGTTAGGGTTTGGTGGCCACGCCGGTGAGTTTTTTCAAAGCACCCGTCATTTTCGCCACAATCTTTGCCCGATCGGTAATGCCGTGGCGCTTGGCGATATAGGCTGGATCATTGTAAGTGAGCCACACCTGACCCTTCTCATCTTCCCAGGCCAGCGCCTTCAGGGGCAGATCAATACCGACCATTTGATTACTGGTGAGCATGGGGGAGCCCAGCTTGGGGTTACCAAATATCAGCAATTCGGTGGGGCGCAACGGGATGCTCACTTTCTTCGCTCCGGCGCCGTGATTCACTCGCGCAAAAACAGTGATGCCTTTCTTTTTCAGCACCACTTCCAGGCGGTTCAGGGTTTCGGCCACACTGTGCGCGCTTTTTATGGTAACCAAGCCTTGAGCCGCATGACCACTACCCGCCTGCGCCAAACCCGCACCTATAAACGATACGCTAACGATTGCCAGTACTGCGATAAATTTGTTCATTAATATCTCCCTGACGAAGCCGTCAACGGTTTGTGGTTTTTAAGGGTTCCACTGCTTTTTATCATTATTTTGCGGCCGCCGGTGCCTGCCGGGCAGCCTTGGCCATGTCACGTTTTTTCAGGTGCACCAACAACAATGACACTGCGGCAGGCGTGACCCCGGAAATACGTGACGCCTGCCCCACCGTGGTGGGTCGTTGCGCAGCCAGCTTCTGGCTCACCTCGTTGGACAAACCGCTCACCTGACTATAATCCAAGTCGTCGGGTAAGGGCATCCCTTCCTTGCTTTGTTGACGGGCGATTTCCTCTTTTTGGCGGGTAATGTAGCCGGAATATTTGGCCTGAATTTCCACCTGCTCGGCCACGATCGGGTCGGCCACGGCCTGACCCGCACCTTCCAACGTCATTAAACCCGCATACGTCGCATTGGGTCGGCGCAGTAGTTCGTCCAAATGCGCCTCTTTACTCAGCGGCTGACCCAGCACTTGTTCGGCCGCAACGGCATCCACCACATTTGGCCGCAGCAGAGTCTCACGCAGGCGTTGGCTCTCCTGCTCAACGGCCTCGCGTTTTGCTTCGAAGGCCGCCCAGCGCCCATCATCTACCAGTCCCATTTCACGACCGATGGGGGTCAGCCGCAAATCGGCGTTGTCTTCACGCAGTAGCAGGCGATATTCAGCGCGGGAGGTGAACATGCGGTACGGCTCTTGGGTGCCGCTGGTAATCAGGTCATCCACCAGCACGCCGAGATAGGCCACATCGCGGCGCGGGCACCAGCCTTCCTGTTCGCGAGACAAGCGGGCGGCGTTGATGCCGGCCAGCAGACCCTGCGCCGCCGCCTCTTCGTAGCCAGTGGTACCGTTGATCTGCCCGGCGAAAAACAGCCCCGGCAGATGCTTGGTTTCCAGCGAAGGTTTCAAATCCCGCGGATCAAAATAATCGTACTCGATGGCGTAGCCCGGCCGGGTGATGTGGGCATTTTCAAAACCCTTCATCGAGCGCACCAGGGCATGCTGCACGTCGAAGGGCAGGCTGGTGGAGATACCGTTGGGGTAGACCTCCTTGACGGTCAGCCCCTCGGGCTCGACAAAAATCTGGTGCGAATCCTTGTCGGCAAAGCGCACGATCTTGTCTTCAATGGACGGGCAGTAGCGTGGCCCCACACCCTCGATTTCACCGCTGTACATGGGCGAGCGATCCAGGCCCGCGCGAATGATGTCGTGAGTCTGCACATTAGTATGCGTGATGTGGCAGGGCACCTGGCGAGGATGGTCAGCATCTGTGCCCATAAAAGAAAACACCGGCCGCGGGTCATCGCCCGGCTGCGCTTCCAACACAGAATAGTCGATGGTGTTGCCGTCGATGCGTGGCGGGGTACCAGTCTTCAGCCGATCAACCCGAAATGGCAATTCGCGCAGGCGCTGTGCCAAGGCATTGGCGGGCGGATCACCGGCGCGACCACCCTGATGGCTCTGCAAGCCAATATGAATGCGTCCGCCCAAAAAAGTACCCACGGTGAGCACCACCGTCGGCGCCTGAAATTTCAGCCCCATCTGGGTCAACACACCGGTGACGTGGCCGTCCTCCACCAGCAGATCATCCACCGCCTGCTGGAACAGTGTCAGATTAGGCTGGTTCTCCAGCACACTGCGCACTGACTGCTTGTACAGCGCACGATCCGCCTGCGCCCGCGTCGCGCGCACCGCCGGACCCTTGCGCGCATTGAGCCGACGGAACTGGATGCCGGCGCGATCGGCCGCCTTGGCCATCAGCCCGCCCAGCGCATCGACCTCTTTCACCAGATGCCCCTTGCCGATACCGCCAATAGCCGGGTTACAGGACATCTGCCCCAACGTATCGATATTGTGGGTTAGCAAAACCGTACGCGCACCCGAACGCGCCGCAGCCAGCGCGGCCTCGGTACCGGCGTGCCCGCCGCCGACGACGATCACCTCAAATCGATCCTGAAAAAACATGGGGCATTACCTAAAATAAGGAGCATAAAAAGCAGGGCAAAAAACAGAGCGGTGCATTTTACCGCCTGGTGGAAAAGTATCCAATGGATATTTGTGGGGGGCTTATTCGGATTGTTAATGGAACCAGCTATGCACGAAACCATAAATTGTCCGAAACGGATAAACTATGGTTATCCACAAGAAAAGTATGTTCGCTTCAGGCTCAAAGAGCCATTTGCAGATGATCTGAGAAGTTCAGCTAAGCAGCGTAAGCTGACGTCCATGAATTTTGAATGTATTTGGTATCTTTCTCGATAGGAGACCTTCAACGTCATCACAGTCAGCTGGATGAGTTTGTTAGCTGCTGGTTGGCACATAACGTTTGTTATTTTCTAAAAACTTCAGAGTTCTTTGGTACTTGCTTTTTACACGTGCATCTACCTGTTTACTCTCCATTTCCTCTAACCTCGACGTAAGAGGATTACCACCATCACTCAAAGTAACCCAGTTTCCTAGGATGCATGCCGCATATTGTTTGTCCCCAACTGGCTTTTTAAAGGGAACTTCATATAACGCATAATTCAGGCGCTCTTTAATATCGAGATCTAATTCGCTAAGTTTTGAAATACTTTTGGGCGTTAAAATAAATCCTATCCAATCTTGGTTCTCACCAGATTCGTAAGCATCTAGCAAAGCCTCTCCAATATAGATATGGTTTTCATCATCAGCATAGAATTCACCACAGGATAGCGAACCTCTGGCTGGTATTCTTTGCCTAATTAGTGAAAACATGAACCATCGACAAACCATCTCTATCTCGGAAAATGACTCTGCCGAGTCATCTTCACTATACAAAATAAATGTATCAGAGAACCACGAATGTCTTATACGATTATGTCTCTTTTTCCAGCTATCTAGCTTCTCTAAAGCTAGTTGGTAGGCATCGAATACCTCATATATTTTTTTGGAGCGAATAAGTTCAGATGTGCCTAACAAATCAAAATATCCGAGCCATCTCGTATTCATACAACGTTGCTCAAATTTCATGATTTCCCTCAAATTTTATATGCAGCTAACGAGGCTGTAGAAAAACCTCGGGTTATGTTTCCGCTACATAATTGAATACAAAGTGTTCTAAAAAATGCGTCGCTACGTTAATTTGGGGTCTGTTCACTACTGCAAAATTCATTTGAGAGAACTCTCCGTACGATTTATTTTTCTGCAAAACTTATCCACAGGTTTTTCTACAGCCTCAACAGTGTGATTAACGAGACCCCGTGTCTCGTTATCTGCTTTGTAGTGAGACCTCGGTTTAGAAATAATATTAACAGCATATCAATGGCTTAGCGAAATCCTGTCCTGTTATGTATTTTATATAAACAAGACACAGGAAAGTTGGTGTGTCTGGATGATTCTGTGGGTTTAATCTGGGCTTTCCGGCCAACAAGGTCCGGTTTAGAGCATGCCTAAAGGAATTTCTGGTAATGACTGCCAAGGAAGAAAGCGGTCGTTTATCATGTAGAGCGTAAACGTCGCCTTTCAGTATTATCCAGCAGGTAGTCGCTATTCGTCCAAAGTCTGCTGCGTCAAGAAAAACAGCCAAAATATGCTTTCAACAATTGGTCAACTTATGATTTCGGCCACACACATACTTCCTGTTCTGTTATATATCCCAGACAGGCATGACACCCTCAAACCAATCTTTTAGAGGGGGCGAAATACACAAATCAAACGTTCTAACGGAAACTGTAGAAAGTCTTTTTGAATAAAAACAGATTGACTGCTTCGGTAACAACGCCGGTGTTCGCGTGTCGATAACATGACACTAACCAGCTTAGTTCCTGATCACAAACCTGCATTCTGCTGGACCTGCTTCTAAACTTTACGCCAATCATGTCGCAGACTTAGGGAGGACTTGATAAACATCGTGCAAGCAGTGAATCTCTGACACTATGACAAAAGGCATGTCCACAGAACCCAAAAGGTTTGACGCTGGCGACATTAAGCCGGCGGATTTACCTGCGCCCCCTCAGGCGGCTCTCGCGCTGATTAAGGCCTGTTCCATACCGGATATTTCCAACCAGGAATTGGCGAAGCTGGCCTCCAGTGATCTTATTTTGAGTGCTGAATTATTGCGGGTGGTGAATACGCCGCTGTTTGGTTTCTCCGGTCAGATACAGTCGGTGGCCAAGGCGATTACCCTGCTCGGTATTCGGGCATTAAGGAGTCTGGTGTTGTGTCTCGCGGTGCGTGACGCCCTGCGCCCCGATGAGCTGATCGATTTTGATGTTGTCTCTTATTGGGAAAATGCGTTGCGCCGCGCCACTGCCGCGCATTTATTGGCGTCCGCTGCCGGACTGGATGCTGACGAATGCTTCACCGCTGGCCTGTTGCAGGATTTTGGGCTGTTGGTGCTGTTCCATCTCAATCCTGAAACCGCCATCCGCTGGAGTGAGTTTGCGCTGCTGGATCCTGATGCCCGCTATGCGGCGGAACTGAGCACCTTTAACGTACAACACGATACGGTGGTGGCCATGCTGGCCAAAGCCTGGGGGCTTCCCGATGAACTGACCACCGCCGTGGGCAATCACCACACGGCTTTCCCCGCAGAAAACAATAATGGGTCTGCTACTAATTCAGCAGATGCCAGCCCACTGTGCCGCGTATTACATTGCGCCGATTGGGCAGCGGCGCTGTTCGGCGCCAACGATGCGACTTTTGTCCTGGAGCAAACACACGACAAACTCGCGCGGGAATTTGCACTGGGTACCGAGGCCATTGATGCCCTGCTGGCCGGCATTCCTCAGGAGGTTGAAAGCGCCGCCACAGCCCTTGGCCTGAACGTGAGCCAGCAAAACGATTTTGAACAAATTATGAGCGAGGCCAATCTTCGCCTCGCCGAGGAAAATTTCAGTTATCAGGAGTTAACCTGGCGACTGGGAGAAACGCTGCGAGAGCGTGACCGCCTGGCGGAAGCGCTCGAGCGTGAATTGGCGCTGGCGCGTGAGATTCAACAGGGGCTGATGCCGAAGGCGTCGGGCTCGGACTTTCCCATCCACGGTATTAACCTTTCCGCCCATCAGCTTTCGGGGGATTTTTACGACTTTTTTGCGTTGCCGGACGGCAGGCTCTATTTCATCCTGGGCGATGTCTCCGGCAAGGGGGTCAACGCTGCGTTGTTGATGAGCAAGGCCAGCAGCCTGTTTCGTTGTCTGGGCAAGGACATTCATGAACCCGGGCGTTTACTCGCCCGCATCAATCAGGAACTTTGCGAGACCGCCACGCGGGGCATGTTTGTCACCGCTATTGCCGGTCTGTACGACCCGAGCCAGCAAAGTATTTGTCTGGTGAATGCCGGACACCCGCCGGCTCTACTTTTTGGTTCCGATGGTCGCGGCAAGGCATTTAGCGCCGAAACCACGCCGCTGGGCATATTCCCCGACCAGGTATTCGAGGGCGTCGAATTCTCATTGGGCGGAGGCTGCCTGTACCTGTATTCCGATGGCGTGACCGAGGGCTGCCTCGCCGATGGTACGGAGATGGGCATGGAAGGCCTGGTTCGTTGCCTCAAAGTGGTCAATAAACTACCTGTAGCGGAGCGGCTAGGCGTGGTGACAGCACAGTTTCAACATGAGGCATCTTCACTGCGCGATGACATCACCTTATTAGTCATCGAGGCTCAAATCACGAAGCCCGAAACACTGCTCAAGGCCTCTTTTCCCGCACACTCATCACAGCTTCAGGCCATTCGCCAACGATTGCATGATACCTTTGCCGCTCAGGATTGCGCCAAGGCACTCGCCGACCAATGGGTGCTGGCCATCAACGAAGCCTGCATGAATGTTATTCAACATGCCTATTGCTCGAACGGTGGCAGCGACCACGACAGTGAAATGATTATTGAGGTGTTGCGTTGTGGTGATGAATGGACATTTCGCCTTACTGATTTCGCTGAACCTGTCGATAAGACTAAGGTCTGCCCCCGAGATCTGGACGATATTCGCCCGGGTGGGCTCGGTGTGCATTTTATTCGTGAAATTATGGATGAGGTGGCATTCCTCGATTCAGTGGACGGTTTGACTATCGACAGCGATGACACCCAAACCATTGATTGCAAAACAAGAGGCAACATCCTGCAAATGAAAAGCCATTCACCCGCTAAAGAAGAGCCAGACACGTGAGTTATACAACGCGCACGGAGGGCAACGTCAGCATTGTTGAACTCAATGGCGAGGTGGATCTGCATCATTCGCCCGCCGCCCGGAAGTTAATCCTGGCGCAAATCAAAGCCCGGCAGCACGTTCTGGTCGATCTCTCGGCGGTCACCTATATCGACAGCTCGGGGGTGGCCAATTTAGTGGAAGGTCTGCAACAGGCCAAACAGCAGCAACAAGCGTTCGGCCTGGTGGGTGTGAGTTCACCGGTGCTGCAAGTGCTGCAATTGGCGCGGCTGGACAAGGTATTCGACATCCACGATTCCCTACAACAGTACCTTGAACAACACTCAACAGAATAAGAATCCCGAAGCCAAACAAACATTCGCCCCATGCTCACGCCACTCACCACTTTTATTACTAACGTCGGTCGTCGCACCGTCAATGGTGTTGAGGAGATAGGTTATGTCGCGGCATTGTTCGTGGAATCACTCTATTGGCTGGTGATGGGACGCTGGCGTCAGCAGACGGTTCGGCTTGCGGCGGTATTTCAAGAAGCCATGTTGATCGGCGTACAGGCAGTACCCATTGTTGCCATTCTTACTTTCTCCGTGGGCGTGATGTTGACCATTCAGTCTATCGAAACCCTGAAAATTTTCGGTGCTGAATCCAAGGTGGTGATTGGCATTACCCTGGCCGTGACGCGCGAGTTCTCGCCATTGATTGTCGGCATCCTGGTGGCCGGCCGTTCCGGCTCCGCTATTGCGGCGCGTATTGGCACCATGCAGGAGTCACAGGAAATCGATGCCCTGCGTGTGATCGGCATCAACCCGGTGCGCTATCTGGTTTCCCCCGTGTTGCTTGCCATGTTGATCATCGTGCCCGTCCTCACTTTGTTGGGTGATTTCATGGGCATCCTCGGCGGCGGACTCTATGCTGCGTTAGAACTACAAACATCACTGGATATTTATATCAGCCGCACCCTCGAGGTGTTGACCGTGGAAGACCTGCGCCAGGGTCTGATCAAAAGTGTTGTGTTTGCCATCATCATCTCACTGGTGGGTGTCAGTAATGGTTTTCAGGCGCGCGGTGGCGCCGAGGGTGTGGGCCTATCTACCACACGCTCTGTGGTGCTCGCCATTAGTTTTATTGTACTTGCTGACATGATCTTCACTTATTTTCTGAATCACTAACGGTACTCATTAAACCCATGCCTGCCCATGCCCAACAAGATAGTCATTCTGAGTCGAGTCCCGTTATAGAGATAGAGGATCTGGTCACCCATTATGGTGAACGCATGATTCTTAAGGGGATTAACGTACGCATTTATTCTGGCGAGATTGTGGTGATCATGGGTGGTAGTGGTTCCGGCAAAAGTACCCTATTGCGTCATTTGTTGGGGCTGGAACAGGCATCCTCTGGCAGCATTAAGTTGTTAGGTAAAAATATCTGCCACATGTCGACACAAGAGTTACACGAACTTCGCCGGGATATGGGAGTGGCCTTTCAGGGTGGCGCCTTATTCAGTTCGATGAGCGTAGGTGAGAACGTTCAATTGCCTTTGCGCGAACACACCCGGCTGGATGAAAAGACCATGCAAATAATGGCCCGCATGAAACTGGAGGTCGTTAACCTGGCGGGCTTCGAAGACCTGAAACCCTCGGAGCTTTCCGGCGGCATGATCAAACGAGCCGCATTGGCGAGAGCATTGATTATGGATCCAAAGATGCTGTTTTTTGATGAACCCTCTGCCGGGTTGGATCCCGTGGTTGCGGCCGAACTTGATGAACTCATTCTACGCCTGCGTGCCGCCATGCCAATGACGATTGTTATAGTGACCCACGAACTGGAGAGTGCCTTCAAGATTGCCGATAGGATTATTGTGCTCGATCAGGGGGTGATTTTAATCACCGGCAGCATGGATGAGGTCCGTAACAGCGATAATAAACGTGTGCTCGACCTTCTCAATCGACGTGCCAGTGAAGAAGAACTGGATACGGAAGCCTATTTACATCGATTAACAAAATAATGACTGACAAAATAATTAAAAACACTGTTGCCCAATTCGCTCCCTATGGTCATTCCGGCGCAGGCCGGAACTCACCTACTACCGGCATAGCCGGTAGTTTGAATCAAGCCCCCCAGTGGGGGGCTATAAAACCAGTATTTTTTCCTCAGCCTATTCTTAAGCCTAGTAAATCGTTTCTTCCGTCAGAGCCTGCCCCGCGAAGCGTTTTGGGTATTCCGGCGGATGCCGGAATCCAGGCTGCTCGTATCTTGGAGCTACACGCTAATCACTTTCTGGATCCCGGCCTTCGCCGGGATGACGGTATTTTATATCTCGGCTCTTACAAAAAGAGCCGGTTACAAACAATCTCTCACAGAACTCTTTTGCACTATAACGCTTACTCGGCAATGCCCCTGTTATTCACACCGGCAGAGCCGGTGGTTTCAGTCATTAAATGACGGGAAGAGGTTACCTATAATCATGCTGACTAATGTTAGCATGCAAGCTGTTTTCAGAATATTTCACCAACTCTAGGAAGGCATAAGTACGTTAATGGAACAGCGAAGATAAAAAGATGAAACGAAACAACATTAATTATTTAATGGTCGGCCTGCTCGTCATCAGCATGCTGACCTTGCTGGGCGTCGTGCTGCTCAAGATCACCGGCCGTGACACCAACACCGATACCTATTATGTGTTACTCAATGAAATCACCGGCGTCGATGAAGGCACTGCCGTGACCTACGGCGGTTATCAGCTCGGCCAGGTTGAATCCATTGCGCCTGAGCGCAAACAGGGCAAAACCTTTTATCGCCTGGCGCTCAGCATTCAACGTGGCTGGCAAATCCCTACAGATAGCGTCTCTTCGATAATTTCTCCCGGCATGTTATCCGACAATCAGGTGGACATAAAAGAAGGCAGCAGCCAGGAATTTCTTGCGCCAGGCTCCACCATTACGGGCATAAAAACCGCCTCGGCAATGGCGATGCTGAATACTATTGCCAGCGAAATAACCGATCTTTCCCAGAACAGTGTGAAACCACTCATCAGTTCAATCCATCAACAAGTGGATCGTACCGGTAACCAATTCAGTCATAAATTAGATGTTGTGAGTGCGCGCCTGTTAAGTCTGCTGGAAAAATTCCAAAACAACTCCGACCAACTGACCCAGCTGTTAGGTGGAAAGAACCAACAACATATGGCGAGCATGTTTGAAAATGCCGACCAGGCCTCACGCAAGCTGGTATCCCTGGCAAAGGGTTTTGAAAACACAAGCCAGGAGCTCACCACCCTTCTTGAGCAATCTAGCAGCCTGATGAAGGATAACCGGCAGGATATTCGCCATGCGGTCATCGACCTGCGCAGTACCATGAACACCCTATCCATTAATATTAATTCTATCGTGGATAATCTTGATGCCAGCAGCCGCAACATGAATGAGTTCACTCGGCGTATTCGTGAAAATCCATCGGCTATTATTAACAGCAAGCCTCCCGAAGATATTTCTGAGATGGAGTAGAAATGCGTACGATGTATATCGAGCCTAAAAAATCCGTTCAACGCTGGAAAAAATATTTAGTCGTATTTTTTTTACTGTGGTTAACCGGGTGCATGAGCCAGATCACCATTCCCGAGGATCGCTATTATCGCTTGCCAGAAGTTTCTCCGGACAAGCTACTGGACAAACCCAACACCACCAGTACATTCGTGGTAGAAAAATTTCAAATGAACGGGATACCAAACACCCGTTCCATATTGTATGTTGACCCCACTCATCCCAATGAGCTCAAGCAGTACCATTATCGTCACTGGATCGACAGCCCGGTAAATCTCATTCAGTCGAACCTTGTTTCCTACCTACAGAAAACCGGTGCAGCCGTGCACGTGGACTCCGCAAACGATAAAACAGCAACGGAACATCATCTTCGAGGACGCATCATTCGTTTTGAACGGGTGCTG
>CAZXZI010000045.1:0-21329 GCA_964645165.1 uncultured Ectothiorhodospiraceae bacterium | reverse complement strand
CCGACGCGGTGCGCAACATGGCCGAGCCCATGGTGGGGCAGGACGCGGTGGCGTTTTATTTGCTGGCCGAGCAGGTGGCCAAAGACGTGAAAGTCGTGCAAAGCGGCCAGGGGGCGGACGAGGTGTTCGGCGGTTATTTCTGGTATCCGCAAATGAACGCCGACAGCGGCACGGATTTGGAGCGCTTTCGTCGCCACTATTTTGATCGCCGTCACAGCGAGTTTCGAGAGTCGGTCACCGAGGCCTATGTCAGCGAGGACTTCACCTCGGCGCTGGTGGAAAAACGGTTGGGAATGGGGGACGCCGATACTTTTCTTGACCGGGTGCTGCGCTTCGACGTGACCACACTTATCGTCGATGACCCTGTGAAGCGCGTGGACAATATGACCATGGCCTGGGGGCTGGAGGCGCGGGTGCCGTTCCTTGATCACGAGCTTGTTGAGTTGGCAATGAAAATGCCGCCAGAGCTGAAAATGAAATCCGGCGGTAAACATATCCTCAAAAACATCGCCCGCGGGCTGATTCCGGATTCGGTGATCGATCGACCCAAGGGTTACTTCCCCATGCCGGCGCTGAAATATGTGCGTGGCGATTTCCTTCAGTTTATGTCCGATATCCTTAATTCTGACGCCTGCCATAACCGGGGGGTGTTTAATCGGCACTACGTTAATAAGCTGCTCACCGAACCGGATCAGCACTTTACAAAATTGCAGGGCAGCAAACTTTGGCACATGGCTTTGCTGGAGCTGTGGTTGCAGTTGAATGTGGACGCGGCGACTGAATAATCCCCATGTGGCGGGGCAATACCTGACTTTTATGATCAAGTAATATGCGTTACACTTTAAACCTGATCTAATCGCCCCTATATGAGGGTGGTGAACCAACGAATAATTTGAATTTTTCAGTAAAGCTAATGAGGTTATGAAATCAATGGACGTTTTAGAGCGCATCAAACAACAAGTGGAAGGCAGCCCGGTGGTGATCTACATGAAGGGCACGCCGCAATTGCCACAGTGTGGTTTTTCCAGCCGCACCGCCCAGGCACTGCAAGCCTGCGAACAGGAATTTGCCTACGTAAATGTATTGGCGGACCAGGAAATTTTCGAAAACCTGCCGCTCTACGCTGACTGGCCGACCTTCCCTCAGGTTTATGTCAATGGTGAGTTGGTAGGCGGCTGCGACATCACGCTGGAACTGTTCCAGCAGGGTGAGCTGAAAAAGATGGTGACCGAAGCCAACGCTGCAGGAGCCGAAAAGACCACAAGTTAAACTCGATTTAACGGCATCAAAAAAGGCAGTCTCATTGAGGCTGCCTTTTTTGTATTTCCTTTCTGTGTCGTTGCGCTTTCTTTACACCCGTCATTCCGGCGAACGTTTACATCTATGCACGAAACTATAAATTGCCCGAAACGAACAAACTATGGTTACACGTGAAAATAGTATGTCGGCTTAACCGCCATTGTCATGGGCTGATGCTTACGAAAACCGATTTGACTGCTAGAGTCAGACCGTCGCAATCTTATTAGCACACGGGCCTTTTTGGCCTTCCCCAACTTCATACTCTATTTTCTGGGCATCACTCAGGGTTGCGTGGCCACCGCCAGCCTGGATTTCAGAATGATGAACAAACAGATCCTTGCCACCGTCATCTGGAGTAATGAAACCAAAACCTTGGTCTGCGTTGAATCACTTTATTGTACTTGTAACCATGCCGTATTTTCCTTTGCGTATTTAGTCGTCCCTGAAGAATCCCCAACCCCATAAAAACAAAGAAAAAGCCACGTAAAATAGTTTGCAAGAAAATAAACGAAACCCGTTAAAACCTTGCAAACCATGAAACCAAAAATACCCGATAATCATCCCGATTTATTTCGCTCACAGCTCTCACAAATTCTCAACGAGTCACACCCTCTGTGCCGATTAGCCGATCAGTTAAAGTGGCCACGCATCGAAGAAAATATTGATGTGGTGTATAGCGATGGCTGCGGACAACCGGCCTTGCCGTCCCGTTTATTGGCCGGCCTTCACTATTTGAAATATACCTTTAACGAAAGTGATGAAAGTGTCGTTGATCGTTGGGTCGAAAAACCCTATTGGCAATACTTTTGTGGCTACGAACAACTACAACACCAACTTCCCTTGCACCCGACCACATTGGTCAAATGGCGCAATCGTGTGGGAGACAAACTGGATGCATTACTGGATGAAATTATTGCTGTGGCGATGGAAACCAAAGCGTTAAAACTGCATGCACTCAAGCACGTCAATGTCGACACCACCGTGCAAGGCGGTGCATAAGTGTCAGCAAGACTGACACTAAAAAGCCATTGCCTTTCCCACCGATGCCAGGCTGTATCATAAGATGCGGGTTACGCTGGTGCGCGAAGCGCACAAACGCGGCATCACCTTACGCCAAAGTTTTAAAAAGGTGGGTAAAAAGCCTTTATTATGCAAGGGCGCTACGCCAGCGCCAAACAAATAAAGCGGGCTGCCAAACAAACCCGCAAACTCAAAACCTATTTAGGCCGATTAACATGGGATATTGAGCGCAAAGCCACGGAAATAGATGATGATTTAAAAACATTCCTTGAACGATCCACACAATTATTATCTCAACAACGCCATGACAAAAATAAGATTTATAGCGTGCACGAAACGGATGTCCGTTGTATCGCTAAAGGTAAAATACACAAACGCTATGAGTTTGGAAACAAAGCCTCATTTGTCACCACCTCAAAAGACAACTGGATCGTCTCCGCACAAAGCCTCGACAACCCTACGATGGACACACATTAGAAAATGCCCTTGACCATGTTGCCACCTTAACCGGCATCACCCCGCAGCATGCCTATTGTGACATGGGGTATCGAGGACATGGGATAAAAGAAAATACCCAGATACATTTAGTCGGAAAGATCCCCAAACGCGCCACGAAATCATTACGAAAATGGATGAAGCGCCGCGCGGCGATTAAGTCGATCATCGGCCATGTCAAATCAGACCATCGCTTAAACAGGAATCACTTAAAAGGTAAGGCAGGTGATAGAGCGAATGCCGTATTGGCTGCAGCAGCGTACAATATGGCCAAGCTACTGGCTTGGTTTTATTGGCCTCGATTTTATGAAGCCAGCATGCGATTGTTGTCACGTCGAACAGTCACTACCCCTCAATTGGGTAGGGCTTGATCGTGTATTCTTCAGGGACGACTAGTTAGGTTCTTGTGATTTAAGTCATAACACCGGGACGAAATTCCTTGGTGTTGCGCTTTCCATTATTATTTTTGCCGTTGGACTTGTTCTGTTGCAAAAGCTTAACTTTTTTAGCGATTAAGCCTCGCTTATTTGAATGACATTCAAATTCAACCATTACTCCAACTTTTAAAAATTCACAGTTAACAAGGTCGGGCTTGGCTACCATAATGTCTGGGCCATTCCCATTGTCGAGAACGCCAGAGTTCTTATCCCGGAACCATTTTTTAACAGTAGTTTGTAACATCACACACCTCTTTTACTTTTCGTTGATTATTCGTTTTATCACCAGAGCTGAATAGCGGTGTAACGACATATTTGCATTTTTAGTGTCAGATTAAATATCACTCTGGCTTCTATGCATTTAGGCGCCAACCCTGGGAATATTATTTTACGCAATCTAGCTTCATTCTAGCCTCTATATTTTAATGTGAACAACGCCACCAGCCGCACGCCGAAGGTGGCGGCTGGTGGAAATTGTTAGGCAACATTTTTCGGGCGGCATTTTCAACCGGGTATAAATATACATGAGGGTAGTCCGGCTCTCGCTTTTGAAACGACGGAATAGAGGAACCCTGAATTACGCCACCATCAATAGTGATCGCCTGTGGAACAGCCTCATTTTTTAGCCAACTATCACGGCACTGCCAGTGCCGTCGGTAAATAAACAATGAGGGCGGCAGAAATTGATCGTATGGTGCTTTCTCAGAGATAACTAGGTGTGATCCACGGCTTAATAATCGGTTGTTTCATACTTAAATATGGGATTCTTGAATGTCGTTGGTTTTGCAAAAAAAGAACCTCATTCTCTCGTGGTAACTGACATCAATAATCAGGCTATTGGGCTTGAGGTATGTACTTTCTGCTTCGATAACAAAGTCGGTGGGGTTTTCAGTTTCATGAAAGGTTCCGTTTACAATGATATCTGTTTCACTTATCAGGTCTGTCAGTGGCCGCGCAGTTCCACCGTGCTCCGTCACCATCATGCGCACCTCGTTCTCGCTACCTGCTCGCATTCTTGCATAGTTACAATCGAGTGTTTTTTTCATGCACCTCGTCCTCAGGGCGTTGAATAAAGATGGTGATATCTCTAAGATCAGGCGCCTTGAGGGCGTAAATCGCACAACGGCTGACTGCACCAAAACCAAAAATGATTGTTTTGCGTTGATTTCAGTAATGCCCATCAAGTGAAATGAGGCAGGATTGATTCCCTTTACTCCTTACCCTTTGCTCTGGTCTTCCAATTCCTTCCAGCGATTCACAATGGCGCAAAACAGCTCGGCAGTTTTTTCCGTGTCGTAAACGGCGGAGTGTGCCTCGTTGTTGTCCCACTCAATGCCTGCGACCGCGATGGCGCGAGCCAGTACGGTTTGACCATAAGCAAGCCCGCCGAGCGTAGCCGTGTCGAAGGTGCTGAACTGATGAAACGGGTTGCGTTTGATGCCGGTACGTTCCACGGCGGCTTTGACGAAGGCAAGGTCAAAGGCTGGATTGTGTCCTACCAAAATCGCACGGGAGCACTTGCTGCCTTTGAGAATATTGCGAATGGGCTCGAAGATTTTTTTCAGTGCGGGTCCTTCTTCTTCGGCTATACGTAGCGGATGGTGTGGATCGATGCCAGTAAAGGCTAGTGCCGATTCTTCCAGGTTCGCACCGGGAAAGGGTTTGACGTGGGCGCTGACGGTTTCGCCTGGGTAAACCAGACCTTCGTCGTCCATGTGAATGGGCACTGCGGCGATTTCAAGCAGGGCGTCGGTGTTAGCGTTGAAGCCCGCCGTTTCCACGTCCACCACCACGGGCAAGAAACCGCGAAAGCGGCGGGTGATGCCTTTGCCGACTGGTGCGGGTGTGGCTAGCTCTTCCGGGCTTTCTGGGGCGTCGGGATTTATCGGACTGTCCATGCGAGCGTCTCCCCTGCAAAAAATGGCACTAATGTTTGTTTGCCAAAAGTGATTTCTTTGGGCACGGTTTGCTCGCAGCGATCCAGAGTGATGGTGTCGGTGTTGCGCGGTAAGTCGTAAAAATCCGCGCCGAAGTGGCTGGCGAAACCTTCCAGTTTGTCTAATGCGTTGGCCTGCTCAAAGGCGCTGGCATACAATTCCAACGCAGCGTGAGCGCTGTAAATTCCGGCGCAACCGCAGGCGCTTTCTTTGGCGCCGCGGCGATGCGGGGCGCTGTCGGTGCCGAGGAAAAATTTAGGATTGCCGCCGGTGGCCGCGGCCACTAATGCTTCGCGATGCGTTTCGCGTTTAAGTACAGGCAGACAATAATTATGCGGATGAATGCCACCTACCAGCATGGCGTTGCGGTTCAATAAAAGATGATGTGGGGTAATCGTTGCGGCAATGTTGTCACCGGCATCTAACACAAAGTTGACGGCGTCCTGGGTAGTGATGTGTTCGAAGACGATTTTTAAATTGGGGAACTGGGCGACCAGTGGCGCGAGCTGTTTATCGATGAACACCTTTTCCCGGTCAAACACGTCTACCGCCGGGTCGGTGACTTCGCCGTGCACCAGCAGGGGCAAGCCATGTGCCTCCATCGCCGCCAGGGCTGAATAGGTTTTTTGTAATTGCGTGACGCCGCTGTCGGAGTTGGTGGTGGCGCCCGCCGGATAAAGTTTCACCGCAAACACTGCGCCGCTATTTTTGGCGCGGGTAATCTCGCCCGGGGTGGTGCCATCCGTGAGATATAGGGTCATCAGTGGCTGGAAGTCGCTGTCACCCGGCAATGCTTGCAGGATGCGTTCGCGATAACTCTCGGCCTGCGCGGTGGTGGTCACCGGTGGTTTTAGATTGGGCATGATGATGGCGCGGGCGAACTGTTTTGCGGTGTGGCCGACGACCATCTTCATCACCGCGCCGTCGCGTACGTGCAGGTGCCAGTCATCGGGGCGCGTCAGTGTGAGTTGGGTAATGGTTGAGTCCAAGTGCGTGATTCCGCGGTCAAATGAGTGAGGCGTCATTATGCCATGATTGCTGCTGGCGCGTTGCGCTGGATGGGGCGACAATGTTTTCTTTTTACTGAATCTGGAGACGGCGTGCGCATCCCTCGAATCTATCAACCTATTCCGTTAGCGAGCGGACAAACCTTCGAGCTGGATGCGCAGGCGACGGTGCATCTTACCAAGGTGCTGCGTCTGCGGGCGGGGGATGCTTTGGTGGTCTTTAATGGTAAAGGGAACGGAGAAGACGACGGGGAGTTTGCCGCGCGGGTCAGTGCGGTGGGTAGACGTTCGGCGAGTATCGAGATCGGCGAGTTTGCGTCGCGCTCGCTGGAGTCGCCGCTGGAGTTGGTGTTGTTACAGGGTATCTCCCGTGGTGAGCGCATGGATTACACCGTGCAAAAGGCGGTGGAGCTAGGGGTGTCGCGCATTGTGCCGGTGCTCACCGAGCGCACCGTGGTGAATTTGAAAGGTGACCGACAGGAAAAACGCCGCGAGCACTGGCAGGGGGTGGTGAACAGCGCCTGCGAGCAGAGTGGCCGTAACCGGGTACCGGTGGTGATGCCGCTTGTGCCGTTTGCGGCGGCATTAACGGAGGTGCCGGATGGTTTGAAGCTGGTGTTGCATCATCGTGCGCAAACCAATCTCGGCTCATTGCCTACACCGCAGGGATCGGTGAGTTTGCTGGTCGGCCCCGAGGGGGGGCTGTCCGCAGCGGAAATTGCTGCGGCCGAGGTCACAGGTTTTGTGCCGCTGCGTCTTGGGCCGCGGGTACTGCGCACTGAGACGGCGGCGCTGGCGACGTTGTCGGTGCTGCAATGGCAGTGGGGTGATTTTGTAGACGCAAACGCAGGTGAAGCAGGCGGTGCCGCATGAACGTGCTGAGCATCCTGCGCAATCTGCGGTTTCTCTCGCAGCGACAACGCCTGGAATGGTTCCCACCTTTTTTCCTGATGCGCGTAAAAGTGGTGGAACTGACAGACGATTGGCAGGTCGTACGGCTGCGCCTGCCACTCAATGCTTTTTCGCGCAATATGAGTGACAGTATGTTTGGTGGCTATCAGGCATCGCTGGCCGATCCTATCGCAGCACTGGCTTGCGCCAGGCGTTTTCCCGGGCACGAAGTGTGGACACGGGCCATGAATATCGATTTTGTGGCAGAAGGCACTAGTGATTTGGAGCTGCGGTTTGAGTTTGATCCGTTAATCGAGCAGAAGATCCGCGACGATCTCACCATACGCGGTCGCAGTACTCCGCAGTTTGAGTACGGTTTCTATCGACAGGACGGCACATTATGTAGTCGAGTAACGAATACTGTTGCTATTCGTCCCAAGGGTTACGTTGCAAACTCAGTAAAATTAAGGAGTGGCAAAGCACTTGAAAAATGAGAATACACCTGCAGTTTCGTTTTGAGAGGCGCTATAATCGGTGTGTGGAGGTTGGTTGATAACCGACTTTTGAACATAGGTATAAAATTGATTGATGGGCTATAAACTACTGTCATTCATGAGAGGTTTCTGACAGAATGCGCGCGCAAATTAAGCCGGCTGGAGTTGAGATTTAGTCGGCGAGGGAACACGGGCAGAATTTAACGGAATAAATAAAAATGGGCACCAAACGTGGGTTGTTTGCGTTTAGATGGGAATGCCCGGAACACACAGGATGAGAACATATGCGTGAACAAGACACATTTGCTAGTCGATTAACTCAGTTGATTCGTGAGCACGAGATTTCCCATGCGGAAATTGGTCGTGTGGTGGGCGTTTCCGGTCAGGCCGTGGGTAAGTGGGCGAAGGGAGGGAATATTGAATACGATAATCTCAAAACCGTGGCCGCTCATTTTGATGTGAACTGGATCTGGTTGCGCTACGGCGATGACGCGATGATTTCCTTCAGCGAACGTCGTACCGGCAGCAAAGTGCGCCGCGCCGTGATCAAGTCCATCGTCGATAACGAACAGCGCATGCGCCTGGCGCTGGATGCAGTAACAATTGGCACCTGGGATCTCGATATTGTTGGTGATCAAATCGTTTTGTCGGAAGTCGCGCAAAAATTGTTGGGCGTGGGCAAAGCTGGTTTTCACGGCAACCTGGATGATTTGCTGGGTTACGTGGCCGCGGCTGATCGCGATCAGGTACGTGAAGCGCTTAGCCGAGTGATCGAAAACCGGCAGGCCACCTTTGATGTCACTCATCAGTTGGCTCATGGTGCAGGACGCGTGAGGCATCGTGGCAAGCTGGTCGAAGATGACGCCGGACGGTCAGTACGCATTGTCTGCGTGATCACTGCGGTTGAGTCCTGATCCCAATTACGGGGCGCGTCGTACCCGATGGCCGCATTCACTATTAAACCTATTGTTTTACAAAGGATTTCCCCCGCTCTCTGCGGGTGAGTCCGTCCCTTTCCTGGCTTGACCTTCGCAGACAAAACAACGATCATACGCGGCTCTTTGCTGCTGCGGCTTTATTATTGCCGCGGCCTTTGTGCGTTATGGTTGCTTGCATTCTCCCGGTAGAATGCCTCCGATAGAAAAGTCTCCGGTACTTCGCTACCGGTACTACGTCACCGACAAATGCCACCAATAACGGGCACACATCTAATGAGGTTGGAATATGTCCCAGCAATTACAAACATCTGATGTTGATGCGTTAGAAACCCAGGAATGGGTGGAAGCGTTGGCCGCAGTCATCGAACACGAAGGTGTCGAACGCGCCCATTATCTGCTCGAGCAGCTCATCGACAAGGCCCGGCGTTTGGGTGCGAACTTACCTTTCTCGGCCAATACGGCGTACGTGAATACCATCGCAACGCAGTTGGAAGTACACAGCCCGGGCGACCCGGAGCTGGAAGACCGGATTCGTTCCTATATCCGTTGGAACGCGATGGCGATGGTGGTCAAAGCCAACCGCAAAAGCACCGAACTGGGCGGCCACATCGCCACCTTTGCGTCGGCCGCTACCCTGTACGATATCGGCTTCAACCATTTCTGGCATGCTCCCACTGAAACTCACGGCGGCGATCTTATCTTTTTCCAGGGACATGCCTCGCCGGGTATGTATGCGCGTGCCTTTCTAGAAGGTCGCTTGACGGAAGAACAGCTGGATAACTTCCGTCAGGAAGTGGACGGCAAGGGTCTGCCTTCGTACCCGCATCCTCACCTAATGAATGATTTCTGGCAGTTCCCCACGGTGTCCATGGGTCTGGGGCCGATCATGTCGATTTACCAGGCGCGATTCATGAAGTACCTGCAGCACCGCGGTCTGGCCAATACGGAAGCACGTAAGGTGTGGGCCTTTATCGGTGACGGCGAAACCGACGAGCCGGAATCTCTGGGTGCCACGTCACTGGCGGGCCGTGAAAAACTCGACAATCTAGTGTGGGTGGTGAACTGCAATCTGCAGCGACTCGATGGTCCGGTGCGCGGCAACGGTAAAATCGTGCAAGAACTGGAGGCCGGTTTCCGCGGCACAGGCTGGAATGTCATCAAGGTGCTGTGGGGCGGTTATTGGGATCCGTTGTTGGCCATGGATAAAGACGGCCTGTTGCAACAGCGCATGATGGAATGTGTGGATGGCGATCTGCAAAATTACAAATCCAAAGATGGCGCCTATGTGCGCGAGCACTTCTTTAATACACCCGAATTGAAGGCCATGGTGTCGAAGATGACCGATGACGATATCTGGCGCCTCAATCGCGGTGGCCACGATCCGCACAAGGTCTACGCAGCCTATCACGCGGCGGTAAACCACACGGGTCAGCCGACGGTGATTCTGGCGCAAACGGTGAAAGGTTACGGCATGGGTTCCGCCGGTGAAGGCCAGAATCGCACGCATTCGCAGAAGAAATTGCAGGACAGCGAGATGATCGATTTTCGTGATCGTTTCAACATCCCGTTGAATGACGAGGATGCCGTGGTCGGTAAATATTATGTGCCGCCTGCGGACAGCGAAGAAATGAAATACATGAATGCGCATCGTGAAGCCCTTGGCGGGTATTTGCCGGCGCGCAGCAGTGGCGCAGCACCCCTGGAAATTCCACCGTTGTCCGTTTTTGATGCGATGCTGACCGGCAGTGGTGAAAAAGAAATCTCTACCACCATGGCCTGGGTGCGGATACTCACCATGCTCTGCCGCGATAAAAACATCGGCAAAAATGTGGTGCCCATCGTGCCCGATGAGGCGCGCACCTTCGGTATGGAAGGCATGTTCCGTCAGCTAGGGATTTATTCCTCTGTAGGGCAGACTTACACGCCGCAAGATAAAGAAGAGATCATGTTTTACAAGGAAGACAAGAGCGGTCAGATCCTTGAAGAGGGTATTAACGAAGCCGGTTCCATGTCGTCCTGGATTGCTGCATCCACGGCCTACAGTGCGCACGGCGTCAACATGATTCCGTTCTATATCTATTACTCCATGTTTGGTTTCCAGCGCATCGGTGACCTGGCATGGGCGGCGGGCGACATGCGGGCACGTGGCTTTATGATCGGCGGCACCGCTGGTCGCACGACCTTGGCCGGTGAAGGCCTGCAGCATCAGGACGGCCACAGTCTGATCATGTCGGGCACGATACCCAACTGTATCAGTTATGACCCTACTTTCAGTTATGAGATGGCAGTGATTATTCATGACGGCATGCGCCGCATGTTTGCCGATCAGGAAAATGTGTTTTATTACATCACCGCGATGAACGAAAACTACGTACATCCGGCCATGCCCAAGGGTGCCGAGGAAGGCATCATCAAGGGCCTCTACTTGTTCCAGGCTGCTAGCAAGGGTGGCGGCAAGAAAAAGACCGTGAGTAAAAAAACGGTACAGCTGATGGGTTCGGGCGCTATTTTGCGCGAGGTGATTGCGGCGGCGGACTTGCTGCGTGATGACTGGGGCGTGGATGCCGACATCTGGAGTGCCACCAGCTTTACCGAGCTGGCGCGCAATGCCCGTGATTGCGATCGCTGGAATCGTCTGCACCCCACCGAAAAGGCACGCGTGCCTTATGTGACGCAATGCCTTAAAGGACAAGCCGGTCCGGTGATTGCCGCAACTGACTATATTCAGTTATACGCCGACAAGATTCGCAAGTGGGTGCCGGCGCGTTACGAAGTGCTGGGTACTGACGGCTTCGGCCGCAGTGACACGCGCGCTCAGTTACGCAAGCACTTCGAGGTCAACAGCGTGCATGTGGTGGTTGCCGCGCTCAAGGCGCTGGCGGATGAAGGCACGATTGACGCGGCGATAGTGGCCAAAGCCATCGACAAATACGGCATTGATCCGGACAAAATTAACCCCCTGCACGCCTGATTGCGGCGGCGAAGACTTAACGACTGGTTATCTGAATATGACAAAAGACTCTGGTTTAAAAGAAATAGTGGTTCCCGACATCGGTGATTTTGACAGCGTCGAGGTCATCGAAGTGTTGGTGTCTGCTGGCGATACCATTGCGGCGGAGGACTCGCTGATTTCCGTGGAGTCGGATAAAGCGACGATGGAAATTCCGGCACCCGAAGCGGGCGTGGTTACCGAAGTGAAGATTGCGGTGGGCGACAAGGTTTCCCAGGGCAGCTTGATATTGATGCTTGAGCCATCAACGGACCTGGCACCTGCCACGACGCCCGCCGTTACAGCTGAACCTGCCACGCCTGCGGCTGAAGTAGCCCCGGTGCCGACGCCAGCACCGGTCGCCCCGCGTTCGGCACCGGAACCACACAAACCTTCACCGACGGCGAGCATCAATGAGGTCTCTTTTGCCAAGGCCTATGCCTCACCGTCGGTGCGCAAATTTGCGCGCGAGTTGGGCGTGGATTTGGGGCGCGTGGGTGGTAGCGGTCGCAAGGGACGCATCATCAAAGATGATGTGAAGCTGTTCGTCAAACAGGCGCTAAGCCAAGGTGCAGGAACTGGCGGTGGTGGTTTGGGTGTGGAGCCCATGCCGGAGATCGATTTCAGCCAGTGGGGTGATATCGAGATTCAGGCGCTGAGCAAGATCAATAAACTCACGGGTAAATTCCTGCATCGCAACTGGGTCACCGTGCCGCACGTCACCCAGTTCGACGAAGCGGATATCACCGATCTGGATGCCTTCCGCAAAACCATGGCAGCGGAATACAAAGACAAGGGCGTCAAGATCACCATGTTGGCCTTTTTGATCAAGGCCGTGGTATCGGGCCTGCGTGAGTATCCGCGTTTCAATTCGTCGCTAGATCCGAGCGGCGAAAATCTGATCCTGAAAAATTATTACAACGTGGGTATTGCCGTGGACACGCCGGATGGTTTGGTGGTGCCGGTGGTGCGTGATGCCGATTGCAAGAGCTTGGTGGATATTGCCACCGAGTTGGGTGAAATCAGCCAGAAGGCGCGTGACAAAAAACTCAAACCGTCTGATATGCAGGGCGGTTGTATGACTATTTCCAGTTTGGGTGGTATCGGTGGCACCAAGTTCACACCGATCGTGAATGCCCCTGAAGTGGCGATCCTTGGTGTCTCGCGCCACAAAATGATGCCGGTGTGGAATGGTGAAGAATTTGCGCCGCGACTGATGTTGCCGTTGTCGCTGTCTTACGATCATCGCGTGGTTGATGGCGCCGATGGCGCGCGTTTCACCACTTTCCTGAATACGGTGTTGTCCGATGCGCGCCGGTTGGTGATGTAAGCCATGAGTCAACTGATCGAAATCAAGGTACCGAATATTGGTGACTTCGATGACGTGGAAGTCATCGAGGTGTTGGTGAATGTGGGCGACACGATTGCCGTGGAAGATTCGCTGATCTCGGTGGAGTCTGACAAGGCCACCATGGAAATTCCTGCGCCGCAGGCTGGCATTATCAAAGAGCTGCGGGTCGCTGTGGGCGACAAGGTCTCGGAAGGCAGCACGCTGCTGATGCTGGAGGCCGATTCGGCCGATGCCTCAACGCCGACTGCTACCGAGGAAGTGGCTGCAGCGGTTGCGCCGACGGAAGTCGTAACCGAAACACCTATAAGCGCACCGGCAGCGGCAAGTTACCGCGGTGATGTGGACGTCAGCGCGCAACTGGTCGTGTTGGGTTCCGGCCCCGGTGGTTACACGGCGGCCTTTCGCGCCGCAGATCTTGGCCTGAATGTGGTGATGATCGAACGCTACGACGACATCGGCGGCGTGTGTCTCAATGTCGGCTGCATTCCGTCCAAGGCCTTGTTGCATACCGCACAGGTGATCAATGAAGCGGCGGAGTTTGGCGACATCGGTGTCAGTTACAACAAGCCCAAGATCGATCTCGACAAGCTGCGCGGTCACAAGGACAGCGTGGTAGGTAAGCTCACCGGTGGTCTCAAAGGATTAGCTAAACAACGCAAGGTGCAGATCGTGCACGGTTACGGCAAGTTTACTTCGGCCAACACCATTGAAGTGGAAGCCGACGATGGTAACAAAACAGTTGTCGGTTTTGACAATTGTATTATTGCTGCCGGTTCCCGTGTCACCAAGCTGCCGTTTATTCCCTGGGATGACCCACGGGTGATGGACTCCACCGATGCGCTGGAAATCGAGGAAGTACCGAAGCGACTACTTGTGGTTGGCGGCGGCATCATCGGTCTGGAGATGGCCACGGTTTACGACGCGCTAGGTTCAAAAGTGACGGTAGTGGAATTGTCGCCCGGACTGATTCCCGGCGCGGATCGTGACGTGGTGCGACCACTAGAACGGCGCATCAAAAAACGCTACGAAAACATTTTTCTGAATACCAAGGTGACGGCCATCAAGCCGATCAAGAAAGGTCTGGTGTGTTCTTTTGACGGTGACTCCAAAGGCAAGGGTGAGCCGGAGAGCGATACCTTTGATCGCGTGCTGGTGTCCATTGGCCGCTCACCCAATGGTCTTTTAATCGATGCAGAAAAAGCGGGCGTGTCGGTGGACGAGCGTGGTTTTATCAGCGTTGATAAACAAATGCGTAGCAACGTCAATCACATCTTTGCCATCGGTGATATCGTCGGCCAACCTATGTTAGCGCACAAGGCAACACACGAAGGCAAAGTGGCGGCGGAAGTCATCAGCGGTAAAAAAACCTTCTTCGATGCGCGTACTATTCCTTCCGTGTGTTACACCGACCCCGAAGTGGCATGGATGGGCAAGACTGAAGATGAATGCAAAGCAGAAGGCATTGCTTATGAAAAAGGCGTGTTCCCCTGGGCGGCCAGTGGTCGTTCATTGTCACTGGGACGCGACGAAGGCATGACTAAAGTCTTGTTTGATGATCAACATCGCATTGTTGGTGCAGCAATGGTTGGCCCGAATGCGGGCGAGTTGATTGCGGAAGCGACTTTGGCCTTGGAGTTGGGCGCCGATATCGAGGATATCGCGTTGACCATTCACCCGCATCCAACTTTGTCAGAAACCTTTAATTTTGCCGCAGAAGTTGCGGAGGGTACCTGCACTGATATTTATGCTCCCAAAAAAGCACCAAAAAAATAAACGATGCTGTTGCGTTGTTTGAGTCAGTGCTCAAGGGATAGGTGATGCCGCACATGGAAAATACGGATAGTTTGGACGCGCTAGATTTGATGGGAGATGGCGAATCCTTTAGCGATACTCTGTGCGAGATGATCGAAGCGGTGCCGATGTTCAGCGAACTGTCCCGGTCAGAGGTGCAGATGTTGTCAGGCTATGTGCGCGCCTACGAAGCCAAAAAAGATGCCGCGATTTTCAAGGAAGGTGACAAGGGCATGTTCATGTGTATCTTGGTGGCCGGTCGTGTGGATATTCTTAAAGAAAACCAGGAGCACGCACAAAAGAAGGTAGCTACCGTGCGCCCAGGAAAGTCCATGGGTGAAATGTCGCTGTTGGATGAGTTGCCCTATTCGGCAACGGCAGTCGCGCGGGACGATTCGCAAATATTATTGCTGACGCGCATGAGTTTTGAACGGCTTAGCAGTGAGCAGCCTGTGCTGTGTAATATTTTGTTGCGACAAATTGCGCGTTTGATTTGCCTGCGCTTGCGACAAACCACGGGTATTTTGTTGGATTATTTGCAGTAGGGCGGGCAAAAAATAAAATTGCAGACGGGGGTGTTTCCCGTCTGCACATCAAACTAGGTTTTTAAGTCATGTCAAAATCAAAAATTAACAAAGTCGTGCTTGCCTATTCCGGCGGGCTGGATACCTCCATCATCCTCAAGTGGTTGCAGGATGAATACGATTGCGAGGTGGTGACCTTCACTGCCGACATCGGTCAGGGTGAAGAAGTGGAACCAGCGCGTGCTAAAGCAGAAGCGGCAGGCGTGAAAGAAATTTACATCGAAGATCTGCGTGAGGAATATGCACGTAACTTCGTCTTTCCCATGTTTCGCGCCAATGCCATCTACGAGGGCGAGTACCTGCTGGGTACGTCTATTGCGCGGCCGTTAATCTCCAAACGCCAGATTGAAATTGCCAATGAGACGGGTGCCGATGCGGTATCCCACGGTGCCACTGGCAAGGGTAATGATCAGGTGCGTTTTGAGCTGGGTTATTACGGACTTAAGCCAGACGTGCATGTCATCGCGCCGTGGCGTGAGTGGGATTTAAACTCACGCAAAAAACTGATGGCCTACGCCGAAGATCATGGTATTGCGGTTGAGCAAAAGCGCGGTAAAAAATCGCCCTATTCCATGGATGCTAATCTGCTGCACATTTCCTACGAAGGCGACATTCTTGAAGACCCATGGGCCAGCCCGGAGGATGACATGTGGCGTTGGACGGTGTCACCAGAAAATGCACCAGACACAGCCACTATTATTGAACTGACTTATGAAAAAGGCGATATCGCCGCCATCGACGGTAAGCCCATGAGTCCCGCGCAGGTGATGGAGCATCTCAATAAAGTTGCCGGTGCGAACGGCATCGGCCGCGACGACATTGTGGAGAATCGCTACGTGGGTATGAAGTCACGCGGCTGTTACGAAACACCGGCAGGCACGGTGATGCTCAAAGGTCATCGTGCGATTGAGTCCATCACGTTGGATCGTGAGGTGGCACACCTCAAAGACGAACTAATGCCGCGCTATGCCACACTGGTTTATAACGGTTACTGGTGGGCGCCGGAGCGGCGCATGATGCAGTCAATGATCGATGCCTCACAGCTCACGGTGAACGGCCGTGTACGCCTCAAATTGTACAAAGGCAATGTCATTGTTGAGGGTCGAGAATCCGTCAGCAATAGCTTGTTCGATGCCGATATCGCCACCTTTGAAGATGACGAAGGGGCGTACAACCAGCAGGATGCCGAGGGCTTCATCAAGCTTAATGCATTACGCATGCGTATTGCTGCCAGGAAAGCTACCTAATTTCCCCATAAGTTATTGGCAATATTACCAGTTTGTGCTTAGATGCCCTCTGCCGTCGCTAAACCCGCGGTTCTTTCGTTCTTAGTTGAACGCTAGTGCGACCTATTTACTGGAGTAGGCTGAGTTTAGCGAAAAATTAAAATAAGAGTTTCGCCTCGATGAATCACGTCGAAGCCACCTTTAAGAGGGGGGGTTGTTTGCAGACGAAGCTAAATCTCGTCAAAGGCATTAGCCAGAAGGAATTGCCCGATATCGCTATCGAATCGGGGGAGGGCATTGTTGCCCTCGATCAACAAGGATGTGTGATTAGTGTCAATTCAGAAGCTGAGCACATGCTGGGCTGGTCCACTGCCGAAATTTTCGGTCAGGATTTCTTTTCTCTCAGTAAATTTTCACTTAACAATATTGCCTCACTGGGTTCCGGTTCTCGCTGTCCCGCTTTAAAAACCATCAATTGTCCGCATCTTAACGTCAGCGCAAAAATTCATCGCAAAGACGGCGTGCTCGTCAATATTAACTTTATGCTCTCTACTTTGTTTGATGCCGGTCTGGTGTCAGGCAAATTGTTTGTGTTCAGCAAAGAAGTGGATGAGGACAATGTGCTGCATTCACAGGATATCGTGGAAGTGGCGGCGAGCATCATGGTGAAGCTGGATGCGGCTGGCAACGTGGTGTTTGCCAATCGGCACTCACAGTGGTTGTTCGGTGACGTGAGCGATAAAGACCTGCTGCCGGGCTCTATTCTCACCCTGTTGCTGGAGAGCCCTCATCAACTAGACCAACAAACCCTGTTAGACCGCCGTTGGGTAGACGGCCAGGAAAAAGAAGTGTGTGTGGTGTGGTCTGTATCGGTGCTGCGCGATTCACTGGGAGAGGTGAGTGGTGCGGTCTGTGTGGGAAATGACTTTACCGACCACCATCATTCACTGAAGAACCAGTTGCACGAAAGCTCAACCGTGCAAAATATTTTTGAGCATATTCATGATGGCGTGATCACCGTGGATATCGAAGGTCGGGTGGAATATCTCAATTCCATTGCCGAGCAATTGAGTGGTTGGACCTGCGATGAGGCGCGCGGCCAATTACTGAAAGACGTTTATCATGTGGTGGATGAAGACAGTTTGGAAAGTGCCGATGATTTAGTGATGCGTTGCCTGCGTGATCGCACCAGTGCGAATTGCAAGGCTAGCCGCGTGTTAATCCGTCGTGGAGGTTGGGAGTTTATTGTGCAGGATAGCGCAACGCCAGTGCATGATATTAACGGCGAGATTACCGGTGCTGTAGTGGTGTTTAATGATGTATCTGAGCTGCGCGGTATGGAGCGCTGGATAGAATATGAATCCAGGCATGACTCACTCACCGGCCTGCTAAATCGCCAGCAATTTGAAGAACGCCTGCAGACGGCCTTAGATGGTGCACTCACGGGTGAAGAGCATCACGTGCTGTGTTATCTCGATCTCGATCAATTTAAATTAATTAACGATACACACGGGCATCCTGCGGGCGATCAATTGCTTAAGGAAATTTCCCTGTTGCTAAAAGAGTGTTTGGGGGACGATGACAGTCTGGCGCGATTGGGTGGCGATGAGTTTTCGGTCATTCTTAAACATCAATCATTGGAAGCGGCCCAACGCGACGCCAAAGCCCTGTGTCGTGCTGTGCGAGATTTTGATTATGTGTGGCAAGACAAACAATTTGAAGTGGGGGTGAGTATTGGCTTGGTACCCATTACCATGCAGTGGCACGATTTGGCGGAAATTATGCGGGTGGCGGATTCTGCCTGCGACGTGGCTAAAGAAATGGGTCGCAATCGTGTCCATGCCTATGAGCCGCGCGATCTTGCCTTACGTCAACGTGAAGTGGAAATGCGCTGGATACAGCATATACGCCAGGCACTGAACGAAGACCGGTTTCAATTATACTGCCAAAATATCGTGCCGCTGGGTAAAAATCCTGAACACGATACTCATTACGAAATCCTGCTGCGCATGAAAGGTGATGACGGAAAAGTGGTTCGCCCCACTGAATTTATTACTGCGGCAGAACGATATCATTTAATGCCCGCGATTGATCGCTGGGTGGTAACCAATGCATTAAAATTGTTAGGCAAGCGTTTGGCACGCAGTGACATTAATGGCATGTTCGCGATTAACGTTTCGGGCCAGTCCTTGGATGATGAGGAGTTTCTTGATTTTGTAATGGGAAAACTGCACAGCAGTGCGGTACCGCCAGAAATGATTTGCTTTGAAATCACTGAAACCGTGGCAGCGACAAATTTGGCGATGGTACAACGATTTATATCGGTGTTGCGGGGCATGGGTTGTCGTTTTGCGCTGGATGATTTTGGGCGGGGTATTTCTTCCTTTGCCTATCTTAAAAATCTCAAGGTTGATTACCTGAAAATCGATGGCATGTTTGTGAAGGATATTGTGAACGATGAGATTGGCCATGCTATGGTGGAATCCATCAACCACATCGGCCATATTATGGGCATGCAGACCATTGCCGAATTTGTGGAATCACAGGATGTGCTGGAAAAACTTATCGACCTGGGCGTGGATCACGTGCAAGGTTATCAATTAGGGCGTCCCCGCCCCATGTTGCCGGCTTATCGGGATGTAAGTTCCGTTTATTAATTTTCTCTCTGCGTATTCCAGGTTCTCTCACGGCCTGTAACATTCTTGCTTTTTATTCATCTTAGTGGCGTAATCGGCGTGCATTAAGGCGCTCAAGTTCGTAGTAAATTAGCCGTAGATACTCTGCGGTATTTAATTTGATGAGTTAATTATTCAATTAGTATGGAGTGTGAAAAGAGATGAAAAATAGTAAATTGATAGCCCGATCCGCCCTTGCCAGCTTATTAGCCGTTGGCGTGTTAACAACGGTTAGCCAGCCTGTAGAGGCCGGCAAAAAGAAAATGGAAAAATGCTACGGTATCGTGAAAGCCGGGCAAAATGATTGCCAAACATCCACCAGTGCCTGCGCGGGCACGTCAGAGGTTGATGGTAAGCCCACTGCATTTCTCGTCGTCCCCAAAGGCACCTGCGAGAAGATTGTTGGTGGCGGATTGAAACCGAAAGCTTAAGTTTCGCATATTGGGCTGATGTTCAGAATGCACTCACGAGTCAACAGCAACATCCCGGCGCGCGCAGGCATTGGTTTGCGTGCGCCGCATTTTGAAGCGGTGTTGCAGCAGTTGCCGGATGTGGGCTGGCTGGAGGTACATAGTGAGAATTATTTTGCACAGGGAACAAGCGCGCGCGTCGGCGGCAAGCCACTACATTATCTTGAGCAGATTCGTTCACATTACCCAGTTAGCCTGCATGGCGTAGGTCTGTCTTTGGGCTCAGTTGATCCGCTGAATCACCAACACCTACAGCAACTCAAAAACCTCATTGATGTTATTGAGCCGGGCCTGGTTTCGGAGCACCTTTCCTGGAGTTCTATTGAGGGCCGCTATTTTAATGACTTGTTGCCCCTGCCTTACACGGAAGAAGCATTGGCACACATGGTTGATAGAGTATCGGCAACGCAGGACTTTCTGGGCCGACAAATTCTTATTGAGAATGCCTCCTCATATTTAGAATTTTCCGATTCGACGATTCCCGAATGGGAGTTTGTGACAAGCTTGGCACAACAGGCGGATTGCAAAATATTATTAGATGTAAACAATATTTATGTTAATGCCATGAATCATAGTTTTGACCCACGGGTCTTTTTACAGGCCATACCGATGGCATTGGTGGATGAAATTCATCTTGCCGGGCATACCGTAAAGACCTTTGATGAAGGGGTGTTGCGCATCGACACTCACGATCAATTAGTGTGCGATGAGGTTTGGGCTTTGTACGCAGCTGCAGTTACCCGTTTTGCCGATGTGCCTGCGTTGATCGAATGGGACAGTCATTTGCCAGCATTGGCCGTGTTGCTGGAAGAAGCGCAACGTGCCGATGTCATTGCCAGTGTCTACCCGAATGCCGTTGCAGGAGGACGTTATGAACACATTGCAAGAGCAGCAACGTAGGTTCTCAAAATTTATTTTTGCCAGCGATGACGAACGTCCCAATGTGGAGACGCTCGCGCTAAAGCAATCTCCCACTAGTCGATTTAAGGATTCGCAGCGCATGCAAATTTATCGCAATAATTTTGCGATTAGTCTGTGCGAGGCATTGGTGGGTGTTTACCCGGTGATTCAAAAATTGGTGGGCGAAGCATTTTTTCAGCAGATTGCCCGTGAATACGTACAACGCTATCCCTCACGCACTGGCAATCTGCATGATTTTGGCGATGAGTTCGCCAGCTTTCTGCAAGTCTTTCCTAACCTGGAAAATGTTCCCTATTTGCCGGATGTGGCACGCCTCGAATGGGCATACCATCGGGTATTTCATTCGGCAGACGTTAATATACTGAGTCTCGATGCATTGGCTACATTGAATGGGCAACAGATGACACAGCTATGCTTTCAGCTTTCAACAAGTTGCGTGCATCTGGCATCCGCGTATCCAATCTTGAGTATTTGGCAGGCAAACCAGGATGGACAGGAAAGCATGGAGGTGTCTCTGGATGAAGGCGGGATTCAGTGTGTTGTGCTGCGACACGGTGCGCAGGTCGAGTTTCACCCAATCAGTCCTGGCGTGTTTGCACTGATTGATGCGTTAGCACAGCAGCAAACTTTTTCACAAGCCTGCGAGCACGCACTGGCGACCGATGCCAACTGTGATGTGACCGAAGCGCTACAGTTTTTAGTGGAACAAAAAATAGTGAGTGAGTTTTCTTTCTATTAATCCGGCCGCTTTATAGGCTGGAATAATAGTGCGGTGCAGGGATGCACCGCCGTTGGCGATAGCCA